>QNCW01000011.1 GCA_003645885.1 Candidatus Latescibacterota bacterium
CATATTACATCTCCCCTTTGAACCACGAACTTACAACAATTTCTCCACGAACTTCTTAAGCTCCCTCACCGCCTTCGGATGTCTCATAACCAAGATGTCGGTCCCGGCCTGAAGCAAGGTCGTAGCGGTTATGAACTCCCACATAGGACCCCTCTCCATCTGCGGCCCCCAGTTGGCCGGGACCTCTTCGTCTGTCCCTTTGGCCTCCTTCGCCCTCCAGGCCTCGGGGCCGGGAAGAGCTATCACCGGCATAGCCATTATCCTGTCGCCGCCCAAGGCCGCAAGCCTCGACCTCTCGTGGATGGAATATGCGTATTCTATCCCGTATCCCAGACCCCCAGTGGTGGGGTACATAACTATCCTGTCCGGAGGGAAGCCTGCGTCCATGACGAGTATGTTTACCTGCTTCTGGATGTTTATGTCCAAAGGGGCCTCGGTTATGAGGTTGTGCCCGTCCGCCTGGCAGCAGGCCACGAGGGTCCTGTAGTTGTCCTCCTTGGCCGTCCCCAAAAGGCACCTCTCGCCGGAAAGCGCTTCGCTGCAGGCAGGGAACACCTCGTTGTCCTTCTCGTCCTCGTCGCAACCCCATACGATAAGGGGCAGGGAGACAGTATCGGCCACCCTCCTCACCACGTCCCTGGCCTGCTCCGGGGATGCGTCCCCGAAGTCGGGATGTATCCCTACGAGCTTTATACATATCATGTCGGCCCCGAACTCCTCGCACTTCTTTGCCCACTTGGCCGGGTCCTCTAAGGCGTCCCCGAAAGGTTCCGTGAGGACCTCGGGCCAGTCTATAGGCGGGATGTCCCAGACCTCCATGGCCACCACGGGAGGGTTTGGGGTCTCCCCCTCGAACTTCAGAAACGGCAGTCCGGTTTCCCCTCCCACCTCTACGACCTTCGACCTCGTGCCGCCCTCCTCCTGGGTCGCACCTATGCGCACGGTCTGCACCTTGCCCGACCACCTCTCCAAGGCGTCCGGTATCTGCATCTTACCTCCTCCAATAGCTTAACGACCTTACGATCTCGGAGATGGCCTTGGCGGCCGGAGAGTCCTCGGGAAGCTCCACGAGCGGCCTTCCCTCCAAGCTGTACTCCATGACAGATTCGTCCTCGGGGACCGTTCCCACGACCTACAGTCCGGTCCTCTCCACCCACTCCTCCTGGAGGGGGGAGAGCCCCCCGTCCGTCCGGTTGAGGACGAGACCCTTTTTCCTTATGCCCAGCTTTAATTTCTCGGAAAGCTCCCTTATCCTAAGGGCAGCCTTTAAGCTCGCCACCGATGGGTCGCTCACCACCAAGAGCCAGTCCAGGTCCCTCGTGGTGCGCCTGCTCAGGTGCTCCATCCCGGCCTCGTTGTCCACGACAACATGTTTGTAGTTCCCCACGAGCTTATCCAGGAACGCCCTCAGGAGGTAGTTAGGGTAGCAGTAGCATCCCGGCCCCTCGGGCCTTCCCATGGTGAGGAGGTCTACGCTTTCCCCCTCCACCAAGGTCTCCTGGAGCCTCAGCTCCATGTACCTGTCCTTGGTCATCCCCGGAGGTATCTCCCTCTCTATGACCTCCTCCCTTATGTCCCCCACGGTCTCCTCCACATCCATCCCCAGCTGCTCTCCGAGGTTGCTGTTGGGGTCAGCGTCCACAGCCAAGACGGGGCCGTCCCTCATAAGCTCCCTTATTATGAGGGCCGCCACCGTGGTCTTCCCGGTTCCCCCCTTGCCCGAGACAGCTATCGTCACCTTCTCCTCTCTAAAAGCGCCACGGCCGAGGGGAACTTCTCGAGGTTGGTATGGGGCAGGAAGAGGGCCAGGGAGAACTCGTCCATGAACTTCGGGTCGGTGGAAAGCTCGAAGTACGTCATCTTCCTGGCGAGTTCCTCCACCTCCCCGAGGGCCTCCTCCGAAAGCAGGCACATCTCCGCCCCGGTTATGGAACCGTTGCCTATAAACTTGAACTTCCCGGGGGGAAGGTCCGGAAGGAGGCCTATGAGTATCGCATTCTGAACGTCCAGGTAGTTCCCGAAGCCTCCGGATATGTAGACCGTGTCCAGGTCCTCAAAGGAGAACCCTAAGTGGGACATCAAGGTGTTCGCAGCAGCATATATCGCTCCCTTGGACCTTATGAAGGTCGCAAGGTCTGCCTCGGTTATCACTATGTCCCTTCCCGTCCCGGTCTCCTCCGCTGGGACCAACACCACCTCGTACCCGTCCTCCCCCTCCCTCACGTTCCACCTCCCGTCCCTCTCGATCTTTCCAGAGCGGTTTATCACCCCGGCCTTGAGCATCTCCGCCACGGCATCTATGAGCCCCGAACCGCATATCCCCCTCGGCTTCCCCTTCCCTATCACCTTCCAGATGGCCCTCCCGTCCTCGGTTATCACCATCTTCTCTATGGCACCCTCGGTGGCCCTCATCCCGCACCTTATACCTCCACCCTCGAACGCAGGTCCTGCCGAGGCCGAACAGCATATCAGCCAATCCTTGTTCCCCAGCACAACCTCCCCGTTCGTGCCCATGTCTATGTAGAGAGAAAGCTCCTCCCTCCTGTGCATCCCTGAGGCCAATATCCCTGCGGTTATGTCCCCGCCCACGTAGCTCCCGACTCCAGGGACGCATCCCAAAAGTCCCCTTCCATTTATGGCTATCCCCACCTCAGCCGCCCTTATCACGGGAACGGAATTGGCCGTGGGGATGTAAGGCTCCCTCCGGATGTTGGAAGGGTCCATCTCCAGCAGGAAATGTATCATGGTGGTGTTGCCGGCGCACATGAGGTAGGTGACATCGTGGAGGTGTACGTCCGCCTCCTCCACGAGCGCCCCTATAAGGTCGTTTATGTCCTTGACCACGCTCCCGTGGAGCTTCGCAAGCCCGTCCTCTTCGTTGTCGGCGTATATTATCCTCGAGATGACGTCCTCCCCGTACTTTATCTGGGAGTTGTACCTCGCCTGCGTGCCGAGCGTCCTCCCCGTGTTCAGGTCCACCAGGTGCGCAGCTATGGTGGTGGTGCCTATGTCCACAGCCACCCCGTAGTTGTCCCCCGAGGTGTCCCCGGGCTCGAACTGTACGAGTTCCACGGTGCCGCCCCTCCTTCCGAGGGTGACGGTGACCTTCCAGTCGCTTTCCCTCAGAAGCCTCGCTAGCCTCTTGAGGTTAAATAGTCCCGTCTGCATCACCGGATATGAGTAACCCTTCCCCGCAAGCCCCCTGTATATCCTGTCCAGGTCGCTCAGGTTGTCCTCCAAGGAGGGAGGGGGAAGCTCTAAGAAGACCTTCTTCGAGAGGGGGTCGTGCTTGTAAGGCACGAGCTTAGGCGATATCCTCCCGAACCTCACCGCCTCCTCGCCCACCAGCACCGGCCTTCCCTCGAGCCTGGATTCTACGGGTACCTCGACTACGAGGTCAGAGAGGACCTCTGTAAGGCAGGCAAGACAATACCCCTTCCTTATCTCCTCACGACTCAGGAGCGCCGTGGGCCGGGAGCGTACATCCCCTTCCTTAACTATCACCCTGCACTTCCCGCAGAGCCCCTCGCCGCCGCATATGCTGTTCACATATACCCCGGCCCTCTCGGCGGCCCTCAGGATGGTCTCCCCCCTCTCTACCTCCACCTCCACATCGTCCGGAAGGAAACGTACCCTACACGTCATCCCCATCGCCCCCTCGAATTTGGTGAAGGAAGCAGGAGAAAGGAGGCAACCCTGTCTCCTGTCTCCTCATACCGTCCATGCCTTGAGGAACTTCGGTATGCCCGAGGACTCCCTCGGGCCGACCAAAACCTCCCACCCCGACTCCTCCTTGAGCTTGGCCGTCATAACCGCTACGAGCCCTGGAATGACGACCTTCCTGTGCTTGACCTTGTCCTTTATGTTCGTCTTCTTGTTCAACATCTCGGCGACCTTTTCGGGAGTAAACTTATCTGCCGCCCAGGCCGTGAGCACGGAGGTTCCTTCTGTGTCCACGACTATTATGTACGAAGGTACCCTGCTCGCCTCCACATCCCCTGCCACGGTGTAGTAGGTGAGGGAGAAGTTGGTGGTCACGAGCACGGGGGATGCCTCGGTGACCTCGCCTATCTCGTACACCCCGGGCTCCACCTGTATGGGCTTCTGTGGGTCGGTGTATATGTTGTACCTCTCGGTGAGGAGCGGGAGCACCTGCCAGGTCTGGGCGTTCCTGAGCACCAATATGCCAGCATATTTTGCGATATAGAGCGAAGCCTCTGCGGCCTCCTGGTAGGGGTCACCGTCGCTCGTGAAGGCTATCGTGGGGTAACCTAGAGGCCTGAAGTTCTTCTTGAGGGCGAGCCTCCTCATGAGGGTCAGCCTCTCTAAGGCCTCCCTGGGGTGCCTCGTCCCCGGGTCAAGCACCAGCTCCTCCACCCCCATGGAGGTGAGCTTCCCGGTAAGTTCCGCCAGCTCCTCCAGGCTCTCCCCGTATACGGCCAGGGGACACCCGAACTCCTTGGCCGTGGCCCCCACCTGCTCCCAGTTTCCTCCGTTCGCAGCGTAAAGCAAGGGCCTACCGTCCTTGGCGACCTCGGCCGCGCCGTGGAGGGCGTGGGGGTCGTCTGATATCAGGATCAAGGGGAACCTGGAGATCTTGTCCACCCTCTCGACCACCTCCCTGAACCTTCCGGGGTCCCCCGAGGAGTTCCTCACCGCCACCAGGTCCACCTCTATCTCGGTCCCCACCCTCTCGAACCTCAAGTTATTTATGTATTCCGTCCTCTCCTCAACCTCATCGTCGGAAAGCTCGTCCCTTATTTCAACCGCTATCCCCACGGGATGGTAGAACTTCTCCTCGTGCCTGAAGAGGACGGTTTCGTTCCCTATCTCCAGCTTCTTCTTTTCCCCCGCCCCTATGGTGACCAGCCTCATGGGGGGTGCGGATGCCCCCTCCAAGGCGGCCCTGGCCTCCTCGCTCACATGAGGGCACTGGTCCAGGGAAGCCCTCTTGGCCGCAAGCTGCATGGCGAAGGCCAAGCACGTGGGGAAACCGCACTCCCTACAGTTTGTCTTGGGAAGGTGCTTGTAGATCTCTAAGGCAGTCAGCGCCATATTCCCCTCCTATCTTCGTAAAGACCCGATCTAAAGGGGACGACCCACCTCACATCAAAGGTGGCATAGTGAGGGCAGGATGCCCGACCTTCTCCAAGAAGGCCAAAAGCTCCTCGCTCGTGGTGGCCACCGTCTCGTCCGCTATCTTGTCTATAAGGTCGGGCATGCCTATCTCCTCGCACCTCTTGCGGAGCCTGTCGGCCAGGAACTCCTTGAGTTCCTTAGTCATCCAAACGAGCCTCGGGAGTCCACCGTCCGCTGAGATGAACTTCCTGCTCACCACATAAAGCCTACCCACCCCCAAGAACCCCGGGGTCTCGCTCCCGCCTCCGACCGAACCTGCGAGCGTCGAGAACTTCATCCCGCAGGGGGTCATGCCGGTGTACTCCCTGTTGACTATCATGAACCCGTTCGCCTCAGGGATTATGGCCAGTATGCACTCGAAGCACCCGCACGAGGTCATGGGCGCATCCATAAGGGAGTATATGCAGAGCCTCTCCTTGGTCCTGTTTGAGTGCTCGTACACGAACTTGTTGACGCCCTCCCACTCGCCCTTTACGGGGTCTATGCACCTTCCCTTGGGCACCGGCTGGTTGGGGCCTGCAGGATTTATCTCGTAGTTGGTCCTGGCGTCGAGCCAACTGTAGGCCCCACAGAGCCCGAGCCTTTCCGGACTTATTATGCATACATGGTTGGGGGCATAGGACTGACAGAGGGTGCAGGAGTAGAACGTGTCCACCTCCTCGTCCGTCATGCCGAGTATCCTTTCGTCCCTCTCGTTGTAAGCCTTTACGGCCTCCTCCAGCACATCCTTCATCGCCTCTTCGTCTGTGTATATGGTTACGGCGACCTTGTCCAATATCTGCCCGTACACCTCGTGGAACCTCGCATGGAGTATGGTCCCGAAGTGTTTGAGCCTAAATCCCTTGTGGTAAGCCTCCTTGCTTATCCTCATCCATATCAGGTTCCTCTGGCCCATGTGGAATATGCCCATCGCCTCGTTGAGGTAGGTGTGGATCTGGCGCTCCATTATGGATTCGAAGTCCTTCTGCATCCTCCTCCCGGCCACCTCCACCAATATCCCGAGGGGCATGGCGCTCCCCTCCTCGGCCGTGTCCACGTCCGGGCCTATAAGCTCGATCTTGCCGTCCTCGATTTCGTCCATGTCCCTCATCACGAGGTACTCGAATGCCGTGGAGTACTTACCTCCGAACTCCACGTACATCTGCTCCCTTCTTACGGTCTCGCCCTCGAAGGCAGCAGAATACGGGACAGGGATATCAAGTTCGGTGACCTTCACCTTAACGCCCCTGACCTCCACCGCCCTCGGCACCAGCCTCTCGTAGTCCAGTTCGTGGACGACATGCTCATATGTACATATCCCTGAAGGTCTTATCTCTGGAATAGGGGTGTCCGCTATTATGGGGAACCCCATGTTTATAGCGCCGGCCCCCGTGGCGTACTTCAGGTCGTCCACCTCGCCTAAGGTCAGCCCGAAGGCGAACACCCTCTCCTTGGTGTAGAGGAGGCACTCCCTGCCGTTGCCGGGCTTTATCCCACCGAATATCATGGCGGCCCTTATGGCCCAGTTGAGGGGATAGATGGCAGTTGTCGTGTCCCTCCCGTAGGGTACGATGTACGTGTCCCAGCCCATCTCCACGTCCGCTTCCTTGAGCTGGTCTATTATGCTCCTCCCGTCCACGCTCGAACCCACAAATATAAGCAAGTTCCTCTTCTGAAGTTCCCTGATGATGTAAACCGCCGTCTCGACGTCGGGCGCAGCTCCCAGGATGGCAGCGAACCCCGGCATCCTCCCGTCCACGAGCTGTATCCCCAGCTTCCTCTGCCATGTGTCGGTGAAGAACCCTTCGCAGTCCGGCTGTGGCTCTTCGCCGTATAGGTACCTGACCCCTGTGATTATCTCCTGGCAGAGGAGGGTGGCTATCCCTGCGTCCAGTGTAGGACCGAGATACGGCAGCCATAGCCTTTCGGAAGGGGGTTCGGGAAGCAGGGACTTGGCGAAATCTAAAACCTTCTTCGCATCCCCCAAGGTCCTGACCTCCGCCCCCAAAAGGGCGTTGGCCATAGGGAAGTAGAAGGCGGTGTCCGGGAACTCGACCTTACAGTCCTCCCCCTTGTCCTCTATGGCTTCGGTGAGCCTCCTTTCCGCCTCCTCTGCGAACTTGTGTGCTCCCCTTATGGCCGCAGCTGCTATGAGCCTTGACATCCTACACCTCCTCCCTTAAATCTGACGGCTCGACGATTACCATCTTCCTCCCGAACTCCTTCCTCCTGCATTCGGGACATATTCCGAGCACATCTTCGGGAAGTTCCACCCCGAGGGCTTCCTCCAACCTCGCCTTCGTCCTCTCCATCCCCGGCTCGGGGGCGAAGTACCTCCCGCATAGCTCGCACTTCGTAAGGGCGATCGTGGTGTTCCAGTAGCTCAGTATCCTCTTACCGTCCGGGGTATCCTCTACCTTTATGACCCCCGTGGGACAGACCTCCGCACATGCCCCACAGCCTATGCAGGCGTCGGCCTGTATGTGGAAGGGGGTGGTCACCTCCCTCCTCGTCCCCCTGCCCGCAAAGCCTATGGCGTTCGCCCCTATCACCTCGGAACACACCCTCACGCACAGCCCGCAGAGTATGCACCCCCTCCCGTCCTCTACGGGTTCGAACCTCGGCCTTTCTATCCCCATCTCCTCCGCAAGCTCCCTGAGCACCGGGGCGTCCGGGGCCCTTGTGAGGAGGAGCTCGAGGACCATCCTCCTGTCCCTCAGGACCCTCTCGCTGTCGGTGAAGACCTCTATCCCCTCCTCCACCGGATACGTGCACGAAGTGGTTATCCTCCTCCTCCCGCTCGGTTCGACGACCTCCACGAGGCAGAGCCTGCAGGCTCCGTAGGGCGAGAGGGCCTCGTGGTAGCACAGGCCGGGTATATAGAACCCCTCCCTCCTTGCGACCTTCAGAAGGTTCTCCCTGCGCTCCGCCTTCACGGTCTCGCCGTTTATCTTGAAGGTAACCTGCATATCTCACCCCTTTTGCAGGTTCACAAATTCCTCGACGCTGAGACCAGCTTGTCTGATGATCGCTCGTAACGTTCCTCTATCCAATTCTTTGTGGTCGGGAACGACTACCTGTGCAAACGGCTCATCCCGACGCATAATCATATGGCTCCCCTCTCGTCTTTTGAGGTAAAAACCCATCTTCTCCAATACTCTAGCACAATCCCGGCCGGAGACCCTCGGCAGTTTGGTCATACAGCTACTACAAGCGTCTCGAACCGTTCCTCAGGGACGGGGAGGCCATCCTCCTTCAACGCCTCGATGTACCCCCTGATCGCCTCTTTGATGTTGGCGATGGCCTCTTCCTTCGTCTTCCCCTGACTGATACAGCCGGGCAAACTGGGACATTCGGCTACCCAGTAGCCATCTTCACCCGGATATATGATCACCTGCCTCATAGTCTCATCTCCGTGCGAATTCGGTTTACTCCACCTTGACCGCACCGAACCTGCACACATCGAGACATATCCCGCACCTTATGCACTTGTCCTGATCTATCTTATGAGGTTTCTTCGGCTCGCCGGAGATGGCCCCCTGGGGGCAGTTCCTCCTGCAGAGGCCGCATCCAGTGCATACGTCCTCAAGGATGGTATAACGTATGAGGGCCCTGCACACCCCAGCAGGACACCTCTTCTCCCTTATGTGGGCCTCGTATTCTTCCCTGAAATATTTTATGGTGCTGAGGACGGGGTTGGGCGCCGTCCCTCCGAGGGCGCAGAGGGATGCGTCGGCCACGACCTCTGCCAGCTCCTCGAGAAGCTCTATATCCCCCTCCTTCCCCCTCCCCTCGGTTATATCCGTCAATATCTTCCTCATCTGCCTCAGCCCCTCCCTGCAGGACGTGCACTTTCCGCAGGATTCGTCCTCAAGTATGGAGACGAAGTACTTGGCCACGTCCACCATGCACGTCCTCTCATCCATAACTATCATCCCGCCGGAACCCATTATCGAACCCACCTCAGCGAGCCTCTCGTAGTCCACGGGGATGTCCATAAGCTCCCTCGGTATACAACCTCCCGACGGCCCTCCGGTCTGGACCGCCTTGACCTCTCCGTCCGGGGCCCCTCCGCCTATGTCGTAGACAAGCTGCCTGAGGGTTATGCCCATGGGTACCTCGACGAGTCCGGTGTTCTTCACCTTTCCCACGAGGGAGAATATCATCGTCCCCTTGCTCGTTTTGGTCCCTATCTTCGAGAACCAATCGGCTCCGTTGTTGATTATTATGGGGACTGAAGCCCACGTCTTGACGTTGTTTATGAGGGTCGGCCTTCCCCAGAGCCCCCTCTCGGCCGGGTAAGGTGGCCTTGGCCTGGGCTCCCCGGCCCTGCCCTCCACGGAAGCTATGAGGGCCGTCTCCTCCCCGCACACGAACGCCCCTCCTCCCCTGTTTATCCTGACATCGAAGCTCATCTCACTTCCCAAGATATTCTCTCCCAGAAGCCCGAGCCCCCTGGCCTGCTCTATCGCTATGCTCATGTGCTCCACTGCCAAGGGATACTCGTTCCTGACATATACCACCCCCTCCCTCGCCCCCACGGCGTATGCCCCTATTATCATCCCCTCTAAGACGCTGTGAGGGTTCCCCTCCAGGAGGCTCCTGTCCATAAAGGCCCCTGGGTCCCCCTCGTCGGCGTTGCACAGCACGTATTTGAAGTCACCTTCTGACCTGCGACACAGCTCCCACTTTATCCCCGTGGGGAACCCCGCACCCCCCCTTCCCCTGAGGCCGGAGTCCTTTATCTCCCTTATCACATCCTCAGGACCCATCTCGTCCAGGACCTTGGACAACGCCCTGTATCCTCCCACAGCTATGTAGTCCATTATGTCGGTCGGATCTATCCTTCCGTTGTTGGCCAGAAGGAGCCTTTGCTGGTGCCTGTAGAACGGGACATCCTCCTCCTTCACGACCTTCTCACCGGTCGTCGGGTCCACGTAGAGCAACCTCTCCACGACGCCACCGCTCTCGAGGGCGTCCACTATCTCCGGGACATCCTCGACCTTGACCCTGCGGTAGAATATCCCCTCGGGTCTCACCACTACCAACGGCCCCTGTTCGCAGAACCCGTGGCAACCAGTCCTCCTGAGGTCCACCCTCCCCTCGGCCTCCATCCGACCGGAGAGCCCCCTTCTTTCGATCTCCTCCTTGAAGGCTGCCAGCACGTCCCTGGAGCCGGACGCTGTACACCCCGTCCCGCAGCAGACCGCTACATACCTCCTGTTGGGGTCCCTTTCGTGGGCGAGCCTCCTCCTCAGGGCCTCGAGGTCAGCCGTGCTTTCCAGCCGACTCATCCTCCCCCCTTTCTATAGCGTCTCAACACGGCATCGAGCTTCGTCGGGGTCATCCTTCCGTGGTAATCCCCTCCTATCACCACCAACGGTCCCAGAGCGCACGCTCCGAGGCAGTGCACAGTCTCGAGGGAGAACATCCCGTCCGGCGTGGTCTCACCTGGCCGTATCCCCAAGATGCGCTGAAGGGACTCCAATATCGTAGGCGCCCCCCTCACATGGCACGCCGTGCCCATGCACACGCTTATCGTGTACTTCCCCTTCGGCTGGAGGCTGAAGGCGTTGTAGAAGGTCGCCACATGGTATATCTGGCTGAGCGGGACGTGCAGCCTTCCGGATATGTACCGCAACACCTCCTCGGGGAGGTAATGGTAGCGCTCCTGCACGTCCTGGAGCACCGGGATCAGGTCCCCGGGCTCCCCCTCATATCTCCCCAATATCTCCTCTACCTCCGCCATCTCCATGGCCACCCCCTAAGCTGCGGCCTGCTCCCTGCGCTCTAAGGAGACCAGGAACCTCTCGGCAGCCCTCCTCCTCGCCTCCCTGGCCACCTCCTCTGCGGGGACGAACCTGAGGGCTCCCGTGGGACAGGACGAAGCACAGGCGGGCTCCTCCCCTGCCTCGAGCCTCTCTATGCACAGGTCGCACTTGTGGGCGACCTTACCGTCGTGGTCCATCGTGACCGCTCCGAAGGGACAGACCAATATACAGGCCTTACAACCTATACAAAGCTCCCTCCTGACGATCACGGGCCCACCTTCAAGCTTGGTCATGGCGTGGGTGGGACACACCGCAACGCACGGAGCGTCCTCGCAGTGCCTGCACTGAAGCGGAACCGACGTCCTCCCCACGGCCTCCACCACCACCCTCGGCTTGGACCGAGGTTCCTCGTATATCGCCTTGAAAAGGTCCTTCGACTCGGAATGCGCCACTGCGCAGGCCATCTCACAGGTGTGGCACCCCATGCACCTTTCGGGGTCCACGTATATCATGCCCCTCATCTCCTCCTCCTTTAGGCTGCCTCTGCGGCGTACATCATCGGCCTGAGCTTCAGAGCCTCCCTCTTCCGGTTTATGTGCTCTATCATTATGTGGGCCGCCTTTATGGGGTCCTCCTCGAACTCCCACGTGGCCCCGACCACATCCTCCAGCCCCTTCCTCAGGAACTCGTCCACGGCCCTGCTCCCCTTGACCCTCAACGGCCTGCCGAAGACAGTGAATATCCCAGAACCCACTACATAGGACCCTATGGATATGGCCTTGTCCGACATCCATTCGGGGGCAGCACCGGCCACGGGAAGTTCGCTTATGTCCTCCCCTATCCCTCCCTCCTTCACCATCTCCACGCAGGCCATTAGTATCCTGGAGTTGTCCACGCATGAGCCCAGGTGGAGCACCGGCGGTATCCCCACGGCCTCGCACACCTCCTGGAGCCCCTTGCCCGCATACTTGAAGGCCGCCTCAGGTTGGAGCAGCCCTGCCTTGGCACATGCTATGGCCGAACATCCCGTCTGCACCACCAGCACATCGTGCTTTATTAGCTCCTTTACCATGGCTATGTGAGCGCTGTCGTGGACTATGCTCACCTCGTTGCACCCCACGACCCCGGCCACCCCCCTTATCCTTCCAGCGATGATCGCATCGTTGAGGGGCCTGTAGGTCGCCCTGAACCTCCCACCTAAGTGGTGGAAGACGTTCTCCATGGTGAACCCGGCTACGAGGTCCATGGTGCCTTCGGGCTTGTTCACCTTCTCCGGGTCCCTGTTGGGGAAGTTCTCCACGGCGGTGCGGACTATCTCCCTTGCTATGTCTAAGGCGTCCTCCTCCCTGAACTCTATATGTGTGGCTCCCGGGAACTTAGCCTTAGGAGATGTGGATATGACCTTGGTATGGAACCTGCTCGCCACATCCGTGAGGGCCGGCATTATACACTGGACGTCCACGACTATGGCCTCTACGAGCCCGGTGGAGACCGCAAGCTCCTGCTGTAGGAAATTGCCCGCCATAGGGATACCCTGCCTCATCAGTATCTCGTTGCCGGTGCAACATATGCCGGCAATATTTATCCCCTTGGCCCCGTTCTCCTTGGCGAGCTTCACCATTTCGGGCTCCTGGGCCGCCTTCACTATCATCTCGGAGAGGGTGGGCTCGTGTCCGTGTACGACCAAGTTCACCTCGTCCTCCGAGAGCACCCCCAAGTTTATCTTAGCCCTCACGGGCCAGGGCTCGCCGAAGAGCACGTCGGAAAGCTCGGTGGCTACCATCGAACCGCCCCATCCATCCCCCAAGGCGGCCTTGAGCCCTCCCAATATCAGACTCCTATAATCGTTGTCGACCCCTATATGCGTCCTATGGAGGGCCTCTACTATCTCCCTGTCTATCCCCCTCGGCATTATCCCGGCCTCCCTCCAGTACTTCTTCTGGCCCTCAGGTGCCCTCTGGGCGAATATAAGCTCGCCCTCCTGCTTTCCGAACTCCGCAAGGAGTATCTCGGCGACCTCCTCGGCGATCTCCTCTATGCGCCTGCCGTCGGTCTCCACCCCGAGCTCCTGGGCCAATGCGTTCAGCTTCCTCCTGCCCAATATCTGATACCCCTTCCCCTCCCCCCTTGCGGTGAGCAGGAGAGCGTGGGCTATGTCCCTTCCGTGGTCGGAGTGTGCCGAGGCCCCCACGGCTATCTTCTGGACGAGGTTCCTGGCGGCTATGGTGTCCGCTGTGGCGCCGCATATGCCGGTCTTGGGCCCATCGCCGAAGGGGTCTATCCTACAGGGGCCCATGTTGCAGACCTTACAACAAAGCCCCAGTTGGCCGAATCCACACTGGGGCTGCATTGCATCGTACCTGTCCCAGACTATCTGGAGACCCTTGGCGTGTGCCACCTCTATCTGCCTCTGGCTCACCGGGTCCGCAGAACGAATCCTCTCGGCCATCTCTCCCTCTCCTTTCTCCTTAAGACTTTGGACTTCGGACCTCGAACTTCGAAACCCTTAACGTGTAACATGCCTCTCTATCCCTTCCCCTATGTGCCCCACCTCCTCGAGCACCTCGGGCGCGACCTGTCCCATCCCAAGTCCTCTGTCCAAGCCCTGCACCGACGGATGGTAGGGCAGGAAGCCCAGGACCTCCAAGGGGGCTATATGAGATACGATGAACTTCCTGTCCTCTTCCTCCGTCACCTTGTTCCCTACGGCCAGGACCTTCCTTATCCCTATCTCCCCAGCGAGTCTTGCGACCTTATGTGCTGTCTCCACGCTCCTCATCCCCGGCTCCACCACGACCAGAAATAGGTCCACGGAATCCGCCGTCCCCCTTCCCAGATGTTCTATCCCCGCCTCCATGTCCATTATCACAACATCCTTCTCCTCCAGAAGCAGATGGGCCATGAGTCGCCTTAGGAACGTGTTTTCGGGACATGTGCAGCCCATCCCTCCCTTCTTCACCCCTCCCATGACGATGAGCCTTAATCCTTCGTGCTCGGTGCAGAACCTCTCGGGTATGTCGTCCACCTTCGGGTTCATCCTGAAGAAGGAACCGAAGCCCTCCAGGTCCTCCACCCCCATCCTCTCTGCTATAAGCTCCCTCATATCCGCTATGGGGGTTATCCCGTCCGGATGGGGGAACCCCAAAGTAGCGGCTAAATTTGCGTCCGGGTCAGCGTCCACAGCTAAGACCCTGTATCCCCTGTCCCTGAAGTGACGCGCCAGGAGGGCGGCGAGCGTGGTCTTTCCTACCCCGCCCTTCCCGCTGATGGCCAACTTCATGCCGGTCTCCTGAGGAGGAGAATTTGTATGATACAAAAATCTTCCCTTTTTGTCAAGTAACCTACAAGAAGGGTCTTGACAACCTTTCGACATTTTATTATCTTTAGGTTTCCACTGCGGGGTGGAGCAGCCTGGTAGCTCGTCGGGCTCATAACCCGAAGGTCGCTGGTTCAAATCCAGCCCCCGCTACCATCCTTAGGCGTCTGGACCCAGACGCTTTTTTTATTGTGATAAGAACCTGCCCGGTCCTGTCGAGGGGGTCCGATGAAGGTCGTAGAGAGGGCGTACGCTAAGATAAACCTCGGGCTCAAGGTGCTGGGGAGGAGACCGGACGGGTACCACGAGGTTCTGACGGTGATGCAGACCGTGGACCTCTACGATGAGGTCACCTTGGAGGAAGCCGAGGGCATATCTTTGACCTGTTCGGACCCGGACCTTCCCGAAGGCCCCGAAAACATAGCCCACCGGGCGGCGGAAGGTTTCCTGGAGGCCTTCGGAATTCCTGAGGGCGTCAGGATACATCTTACAAAACGCATCCCAGCGGGAGCGGGGTTCGGGGGAGGGAGCAGCGATGCTGCGGCGGTACTGAGGGGGCTGTGCAGGCTCTATGGCGTAAGGCCGAAGCCCGGGGAGCTCGAGGCATTGGCCTCCTCCTTGGGCTCGGACGTGCCCTTCCTCCTGAGGCCGGGCACGGCCGTAGCCCGTGGCCGGGGCGAGATCTTAAGGTATGTAGCCTGGCCCTTCGATGTCTTCTACGTGCTCGTCCATCCCGGGTTCGGCATATCAACTAAGTGGGCCTACGAAGAAGCCGACAAGATCCTCTTGACTTCCGGTGATGAGTACTTTAATTTAGTTAGTCTACTTGAAAACGGGGCTCCCCCCCGGAACCCCTGGGGGATGCTCGAGAACGATTTCTCTTCCTTGGTAGAAAGGGAGCATCCCCAGGTCCGGCGTCTCCTGAGGCGGCTGGAGGAGGAAGGGGCCTTCGTAGCTCTGCTTTCTGGCAGCGGGTCAGGAACCTTCGGGGTCTTCTCCGAGCCGGGGAGAGCCCGGGAGGTAGCCGAAGGATTAAGGGAAGAAGGCCTCTGGGCTGTGGCCTGTGGTCCTGTAGCTGCCCGGTCGTCCAACTGGCAGGACAGCGGCCTTTGGAGCCGCCTATCGAGGTTCGAGTCCTCGCCGGGCAGCCAACCCTCAAAGGAGTGAGGATGTACGACCTGAGGTTGTTCTGCGGAAACTCCAACCCGGAACTGGCGTCGAAGATAGCCGAGAAGCTCGGGGTCCCCTTGGGGAAGGCCGAGGTCGGAAGGTTCAAGGACGGGGAGATATCGGTGGCGATACATGAGAGCGTGAGGGGTGCGGACGTCTTCGTGGTGCAGTCCACCCACCCTCCTGCCGAGAACATCTTAGAGCTTCTGATAATGTTGGACGCCCTCAAGAGGGCCTCAGCGGACCGCATCACCGCCGTCGTGCCTTACTTCGGATACGCCCGACAGGACAGGAAGGCCAGGTCGAGGGAGCCGATATCCGCAAAGCTCATGGCCAACCTCATCACCACGGCCGGGGCCGATAGGGTCCTCACCATGGACCTGCACGCTCCCCAGATTCAGGGCTTTTTCGACATCCCCGTGGACCACCTCTTCTCCTCCCCCATATTCGGACGGTACTTCTCCTCCCTCCCGTCCGAGGACCTGGTCGTGGTCTCACCCGACCTCGGAAGCGTGAAGATGGCCAGAGCCTTCGCGAAGAGGATGGGGGTCGGCCTCGTGATAGTGGACAAGAGGAGGCCCCATCCCAACTCCTCCGAGGTCGTCAACATCATAGGGGATGTGAAGGGGAAGAACGTCCTTCTAAGGGACGATATGATAGATACGGGAGGCACGCTCGTCGGGGCCGCCCAGGCCCTCAAGGAGGCCGGAGCCTTGGAGCTGTACGCCGCATGTACGCACCCTCTGTTCTCCGGCGATGCCATGAAGAAAGTTCAGGAATCTCCCCTTAAGGAAGTGGTGGTGACCGACACGATCCCGTTCTCTGAGGAGGGAAAGGTCAAGGTGATCTCTGTGGCAGAGGTCTTCGCAGAGGCGATAAGGAGGATACATCTTGGCCTTTCTGTGAGTTCGCTCTTCGAATAGGGGGTGGAAGTCATGCCGGAACAGGTGCTCCATGCCGAAAGGCGGGGTACGGGAAAGGGACACGCAAGGAAGCTCCGCAGGGCGGGGAAGGTCCCGGCCGTCCTGTACGGCGGGGGAGAGGACCCAATTCCCATAGCCCTCGATAAAAAGAGCTTCGAGGCCGCCCTCCACAGGGGAGGGACGAGCTCTGTGTACAAGGTTACGGTGGACGGGAGGGAATGTCCCACCATCGTAAAGGAACTTCAGTATCATCCCATAACGGACGAGCTTATACATGCGGACCTTCAAAGGGTGCTCCTGACCGAGACCGTGACAGTGGAGGTCCCCGTGGTCCCGGTCGGGACACCTGTCGGGGTGAACAAGGGAGGGGTCCTGGACCACATCATACACTCTGTGGAGGTCGAGTGCCTCCCGACCGAGATACCCGAGAGGATAGAGGTGGACGTCTCCGGAATGGAGATAGGGGATGTGATACACGGGGAGGACCTGAAGAAGATGGACCCACGCATCCTTATAGATCCGGAACAGCCCGTCCTCACGGTCGTTCCTCCTGTGAAGCCCTCCGAGGAGGAAGTGGCCGAGGAGGAAGCTGTAGAGGAAGAAGGTGAGAGCTAAGGGCCTGTGGAAGGCAGCGTCCTGGTGGTGGGCTTAGGGAACCCCGGGAAAGATTACGAGAAGACCCGACACAACCTCGGATTTCGTGTCTTGGATTCGCTGTACGAAGGGGATTGGGAGGAGGAGGAGCTTTACATGTACGCTGAGTTGGAGGGAGCAGGGGTTGTCCTGCTCAAGCCTTTAACCTACATGAACCTATCCGGACTCGCTGTGAAGGAGGCCTCCGAGAGGTGGAACGTCCCCCCTGAGCGGATCTTGGTGGTCTCGGACGATGTGGACCTTCCCCTGGGGAGGTTGAGGATGAGGCTCAAGGGAGGACCGGGGGGACACAAGGGCTTGGCTTCGGTCGTGGATGCTTTAGGAACCGAAGGATTTCCGAGGCTGCGCCTCGGGATAGGCAGGCCCCGTGAGGGAGACCTCGTAAGCTACGTCCTGAGCCCGTTCGGGGAGGAGGAGCTGAGGGAAGTGGAGGACATGGTGGAAAGGGCCGCCGAGGCCGTAAGGAAGTTCCTGGGGGAAGGGCCGGAAGCTGCCATGAGGTGGGCTAACACCCGACAGGACAAATAACAAGGAGGGAAGATGGCGGAGTGGACAGGATGGGCCCCCTGGTTCGGGGTCCTGGGGTTGGTGGTCGCCGGGCTTATATACCTGTACCTTAAGCGCCAGCCCGAGGGCACGGAGAGGATGAGGGAGATATCCGAGGCCATAAGGGAAGGTGCCATGGCCTTCTTAGGGAAGGAGTACTCCATCATAGCCGCCTTCGTCGGGGTCGTGTTCGTGCTCCTGAGCTTGGGCATAGGGCTCGGGACCGGCGTGGCCTTCCTCTCCGGGGCGGCCTGTTCGATGCTCGCAGGATTTTTGGGGATGAGGGCCGCCACCATGGCGAACGCTCGCACGGCCGAGGCGGCCAGGACTTCCGGCCAGGCGAAGGCCTTAAGCGTGGCCTTTTCGGGCGGTTCTGTCATGGGGCTTGCGGTGGCAAGCCTTGGGCTTCTGGGCGTGGGTATATTCTACCACTTCTTCGGCAGGCCAGAGACCGCCCAGGTCTTAAGTGGGTTCGGGATGGGAGCAAGCTCCATAGCCCTCTTCGCCAGGGTTGGAGGGGGGATATACACCAAAAGCGCGGATGTGGGTGCTGACCTCGTGGGTAAGATAGAGGCCGGCATCCCCGAGGACGACCCCAGGAACCCAGCCGTCATAGCCGACAACGTGGGGGACAACGTGGGGGACGTGGCCGGGATGGGAGCGGACCTATTTGAGTCCTACGTAAATTCGGTGATAGCAACCGTGGTCATAGGTGCCACCTCGACGGTCATCGTGGAAAACCGTGCCTCCTACATGGCCCTCCCGGTCTTGGTCGTCATGGTTGGACTTGTAAGTTCCCTTCTGGGCGCAGCTTCCATCAAGGTCCTGAGGTACATGAGCCCACAGGCGGCGCTGCGCTATGCGACCTACGTTGCAGCGGTGCTTATGCTCGCCGGGACCTACGGTGCCGTGAGGGGACTTGGGCTTCCTGTCGGACTCTTCTGGGCCGTTCTCTCGGGGTGCTTAGCGGGCATAGCAATAGGGCTTTTAAGCGAGTACTACACCTCGGGCCCTCCCATAAAGCGCATAGCTCATGCCGCCGAGACCGGCCCTGCGACCAACATAATAATGGGGCTTGCGGTGGGGATGAAGAGCGTGGCGCTTCCCGTGTTGGCCATAGCTGCGGCGGTCTTCGTGGCCTATAAGTTCGGAGGGCTTTACGGGATAGGGATCTCCGCCGTGGGGATGTTGGCCACGATAGGGGTCACCATGTCGGTGGACGCGTACGGCCCGGTCGCCGACAACGCGGGCGGAATATCCGAGATGGCCGGCCTGGGCGAGGATGTGAGGGCCATAACCGACAACTTGGACGCCCTCGGCAACACCACGGCCGCCATAGGAAAGGGCTTCGCCATAGGTTCGGCCGCCCTCACCGCCTTGGCCCTCTTCTCGGCGTACAGCCAGACCGTGAACGCTGCCCTCGCCTCCAAGGGCCTTTCTCACATAAGCCTCAACATCTCAGACCCAAAGGTCGTGGCGGGAATGCTCATAGGAGGTACCATCCCCTTCCTCGTGGCGGCCTTTACCATGACGGCGGTGGGAAGGGCGGCCTTCAGGATGGTCGAAGAGGTAAGGAGGCAGTTCAGGGAGATACCCGGGCTCATGGAGGGCAGGGCCAAGCCGGACAGCAGAAGGTGCGTCGCCATAAGCACCGCGGCCGCCCTCAAGGAGATGATAGCCCCAGGGCTTTTAGCGGTGCTGTCGCCGGTCGCTGTGGGCTTCGTGCTCGGAGCCAAGACCTTAGGCGGAACGCTCGTGGGGGCCACCGTCACGGGCGTCATGCTCGCCCTCATGATGGCCAACGGAGGGGGAGCGTGGGACAACGCCAAGAAGTGGATAGAGAAGGGGAACTTGGGAGGAAAGGGTTCCGACGCCCATAAAGCTTCGGTGGTGGGGGACACGGTCGGGGACCCCTTCAAGGACACCTCGGGACCTTCCATGAACATCCTCATCAAACTTATGTCGGTGGTATCCTTGGTGCTCGCCCCGTTGCTTATCTGAACGTTCGAAGGGAGGCAAGATGCAGAGGACATACGAGATGGTGGTGGTGTTGGACCCGCAGTTGGAGGACGAGGAAAGGGAAGCGGCCATAGGCCGCATAAAGGACTTCCTCTCGGCGAGGGGTGGCGAGGTCCTGAGCGTGGAGCACTGGGGGGTCCGGAGGCTCGCCTACGAGATAAGGAAGAGACGACAGGGATACTACATTTTGTTCTTCTTCCGCGCCGACGGCAGCACGATCCCCGAGTTCGAAAGGAACCTACATATGGACGATGCGGTGCTGAGACATCTTATAGTCGTGTCCGAGGAGAACTTCGCACAGGAGGCAGCATGATGAGACGACAAAGGACGAGGGTCTGTCCCTTCTGCCAGGAGGGCGTACGGACCATAGATTACAAGGACGAGCACACCCTCAGGCGTTTCATAACCGAAAGGGGAAAGATACTCCCCCGCAGGACGACGGGCGTCTGTGCCAAGCACCAGAGGATGCTCACGAAGGCCATAAAGAGGGCCAGGCACTTGGCCATCCTTCCCTTCGTGGCGGAGACTCCTGGATAATCCTGGAGGTACCTATGAAGGTGATACTTATGGAGGACGTGGAGGGCCTGGGCAGGGCGGGGGACGTCGTCCAGGTGGCGGACGGTTACGCCCGGAACTACCTCCTGCCGAGGAAGATGGCCTTAAAGGCATCCCCGAAGAGCCTGAAGGCGTTCGAAGAAGAAAGGAAGAGGATGGCCTTCAGGATGAACAGGGCCCGCAAGGACGCCCAGGCCATGGCCGAAGAACTCAACCAGCTCTCCCTCACCGTGGAGGTGCCGGTGGGGGAGGAGGACAGGATGTTCGGGGCGGTCACATCCCAGACCATAGCCCAGCTTTTGAAGGAGAAGGGGTTCAACATAGACAGGAGGAAGATAATCTTGGACGAGCCCATAAGGGCCTTAGGGGTGTACACCGTGCCTGTACGCCTCATGCCCGATGTAGAGGCCAAGGTGAAGGTCTGGGTGGTCAAGGAGTGAGCATGGCTCCCATAGAGAAGGCGGTCGTGCCCGTGGCCGGGTTGGGGACCCGCATGCTACCTGCCACCAAATCCCAGCCTAAGGAGATGCTTCCTGTGGGGAGGAAGCCAGTTGTACAGTACGTCGTGGAGGAACTGGCACACCAGGGGCTCAAGGATGTGCTATTCGTGACGGGCTGGAAGAAGAGGGCCATAGAGGACCACTTCGACGAAAGTCCCGAGCTCGTGGAGCGACTTACGGGGAAGAGGCAGTGGAGGCTTTTGGATGTGCTGAACGACGCCCAAGCTCCGGGGATGAACTTCTACTACGTCCGCCAGAGGACCCCCAGGGGACTCGGGGACGCGGTGGCGCACGCCAGGAGGTTCGTGGGCAAGGACCAGTTCGTGGTGGCCTTGGGGGATGCGATAATATATGGAGGAGCTTACTCCGACCTCCTGAGGCGGATGATGGACGTCCACCTCCGCCACGGTCCGGCGGCTACCGTAGCCGTGGAGAGGCTCGAAGGTGAGGAGCTCGGGATGTACGGCGTGGTGAAGCCCTCCGAGGACCCCGAAGGGGGGGATTTCGCATTGGCAGATATCGTGGAGAAGCCCTCCCCCGAGGAGGCTCCGAGCCCGTTCGCGGTGGCTGCGAGGTACGTCTTCGATCCCATCATATTCCAGGCCATAGAGCGCACGCCTCAGGTGCACGGCGAGGTGGGTCTGAGCCATGCGATAAGGACCCTCCTCAAGATGGGGGCCCCCGTAAGGTGCGTGGTGTTGAGGCCCGAGGAGAGGAGGTTCGACATAGGAAACTTCGGGAGCTACTTTAAGGCATTTCTGTTCTTCGCCCTCAGGGACCCGGAGTACGGGCCCTCTCTTCGGGACTTCCTGAGGAGGGAGGTCGGAGGACTTTGAAGGTCCTCTTTTTAAACGGGAAACTGTAACACGAAAATTACAAAGGTAACACCCAGGAGGGACCATGTGCCTGTCCACCGCCTATCTGGAACGGAAGGGACGGAGGGAAGTTATAATGGAGGAGGTGGCGAAGGTCGGGCTCAGGGGGGACGAGGTGGTCCTGGAGGACCTCTTCGGGAAGAGCATCAGGACCGGAGCGAGGCTTTCCGAGGTGGACCTTATGGAGCACGTCCTGGTCCTGGAGGAGCCTCATGAGCTTCCGGAGGCCCTCAGGAAGGCCAAGGAGTTCCACGGCCACCTCGGTCCCATGGTGACCTTGGGGCTCCGCATGGGGCGGGTCATCTCGGAGAAGATGGGAAGCGAGCCTTTCTCCTACAGGATCACCGCCTTTACTGGCCCGAAGCCCCCGCTCTCCTGCCTCGTGGACGGCCTCCAGCTATCCACCCCCTGTACCGTAGGTAACGGAGGGATAAGGATAGAGGACGGAGGGGAGCTGAGGGCCGTGGCGGAGGCCGAGGGAAGGAGGCTCGAAGTCTCCGTCAAGGAGGAGGTAAGGGATAAGGTAGCCGAGGAGTACGACCCTGAACATGAGGAGGTGCTTCCCCTTAAGCTCTGGGCCATGTCAGACGAGGAACTGTTCGACCTGGAGGAGAGCGTCCTTGTCTAAGCCACAGCTCGTAAGCAGGATAGGTCTCTGGACGGCCTTAGGTGTAGCGGTGCCCTTCCTCTTCCACCAGTTCGGGATAGCCGGCAAGATCTTCCTCCCTATGCACTTTCCCGTGTTCCTGGCGGGCCTGCTCTGCGGTCCCTGGGCAGGCTTCTGGGTCGGGGTCCTGAGCCCGAGCCTCAGCTTCCTCCTGACGGGCATGCCCCCCTTCCCCCTCGTGCTTGCTATGGTCCCCGAGCTTGCGACGTACGGCACTTTGAGCGGATGGCTGTACGGCAGAGGTATGGCTGTGGTCCCGGCCCTCTTAGGGGCGATGGTCGTGGGGAGATGTGTGCTCGGGCTGGCCCTGTGGGCCCTGAGCTTCGTCCTGAGGCTCCAAATATCCCCCCACACCTTCGTGACCGGGGCCGTGCTAACGGGCCTTCCCGGCATAGCGGCTCAACTGTTCTTGATACCCGTACTCGTCAAAAAGCTTGACAGGGATAGAGGTAAGGGTTATATTTCCGGTTAGGGTGGTCTCGTGACCTTCCCTTGCCCAAGGGCAAGACCCTCGGGAATAAACGAAGTA
>QNCW01000012.1 GCA_003645885.1 Candidatus Latescibacterota bacterium
CTCGAAGGGTCCCTCAGGTCCCTCGGCCCCCTGGACCACGTAGAAGACCTCGGACGCCTCATAGGGCATCCTCGGCCAAAGCAGCAACACGGCCTTCCCGTCGTCCCCCGGAAGGTCGGAGGCGGAAAGTAGTGGAAGCTCTAATCCGAAAGCAAGCAAGGGCCACATAAGCAAAAATATGGTCATCTATACCTCCAAGGCCTCTCCCTTAAGTTACATTGCAACACCTCTTCTATTGCTCGAACAGGTGAGCGATAACCTCCCCGAATCATTCTATCCAGAACCACATTGGCCTCATCAATTGAAAGTTTCCCCTCTTCCACAGCCACCTTCAGAATCCCTATGGTACCGGAGACCTTGACACCGTTTTCCCTTGCAATCTTCCGTGCTACCTTATCGTCACTGAAAAATGTCAAGCCCCGTTCCTTAGAAATTGCAATCCCAGCGGCTTCGCCATAACCTACTACATCCAAAAGAACTCTAAATATCTCCCTGCTTCCTTCGCCGAACGAGGTCAATTTCAACCAATCTCCTCCTTTTAACGCTTCTTCTATACATTCTAAGAACTCATAGCCTATCTCAATTCCTCTAAAGACCTCCTCGTAAACAGGCACAGGAACGAGAACTACCCCGAAAAGTTCCTTCAAGATTTCCAACTTGCCTGCAGAAGCCAAATTAGAAAGCACAGTAGCGTTGACCACGATCATCGCATAGCTTCCCGAGCGACTTCGGCATCTTCGATAACTTCCTCAACCCTATCCTGGCCTATAATCGGTATGCCGAATTCCCTCAACAATTCCTTCATTTCCTCTATGGAGACACCTGCTATGGCAGCTGCTTTTCCCAAGGAGATCTTACCCTTTCTGTATTTCTCGGCAGCAACTTTCACTTTGTATTCGGGATGGGATAACAGAAGATGCCTGAGCCCATCCTTTATAACCTCATCTTCCCTCTCGTAAAGTCCAATCTCAACTAAATCTTGAATCTCTATCTGCATAAGGTCCTCCAAGTCTGCCTTCGCTCGGCTTTTTATGTTACCCCTCCATCTTCTCCACGTTCGCCCTGGGTACTATGACCCTCTTCCCCCCTTCGAGTTCGACCTCCAAGACCCTGGTCACGCTCTCCGTAGAGATCTTGGTCGGTTCAGGAGGGAGCCCCGTGACCTTGCCTATCCTTCCGAAGAGGGGAGCACGGATCAGTCGCACGGTGTCCCCGACCTCTATCCCCCTGGCCTCAACTTCCTCTTCTGCTATATCTTCCGGGTTCAACTCCGGCCTCGGAATTATAACCTCCGGCCTTATGACCCCCGCCCTGATCTGGGTCGCCCCGCTTATGCTGGCCTTGTGGCCCTCGTACCTTTTGAGGAGGGCGAAGGTCCGCTCGGCCATATCTATCCTTCCGAACCCCTCGGTGACCACGAGCACGAACCCCACATCCTCGGTTCCGGTGATCGCCACACCGAGTTCGTACCCCAAAAGCTCCTTGAGGTCCTGGTCCCTTATCCCTCCGACGACTATTCCCTTAACCCCTACTTCCTTAGCTTTCCCGAAAGCTTCGGCCTCCACCAGGCTCCCCCCTACCACTATGCCGTCCCTGTGCTCCGGGAGGATGTGTTCGGCAGTGAGGACCTTGTCCGGGGCCTCGACGGCGACATGTAGCTTTCCCGTGGCCTCCCCTCCTATCCCGAATATGCCCTGCACGAGGGCCGAGGGGGTCTCGACCACGACGCCCTGGCCCGGAAGCAGTTCTACGACCCTTCCGTCTATGTAAGCTTTGAGTTCTAATGGCTCCGGAGGCTCCCTCAGAAGCACCTGGCCTGTCACATCGGATATGCTTTCTAGGGTCCCTCCCACCGGGGACCTGACCTGCCTTTTGAACCACTTCAGCAGGGGCTTCGTCTCAGCTAAGACCTCCCCGGCTGAGACTTCCTCCCCCTCGGCCTTGGTCATGTACTTCCTCACCTCGCCGGGCTCCACACCCAAGAGGTGCGCTACGTTCAAGTTCTGGACCTTGCCGGGGAGGAAGGCTCTGGCGACCACATCCTCGGCCCTCACCTGCACTCCAAGATCTACTAAGACCTCCCCTTCTATGGGCAGGAGCCTTCTCTTCCTCACCAGGGCCCTATCGGTCACCCTCAGACCTGGCGTGTAGGCATGAGCCATATCAGTAAACCTCCTGGGATATCTGGGTTAAGGTCATACCTCCGGGTACAGGTCCATCTGCCTCGCCCATTTCCGCAGGAGCTTGCGCCTTTCGTCCTCGTCCTCCGGGAGCACGAGGGGCCTTCCCCTGCAATCGAAAACCACCCCCACCACCCCTCCCAGTACCTTCCCTCTGACGGACTTACCTTTGCCAGCTCCGAGGTCGAAGCCCCTCTCCGGGAAGACCTCTACGTCCGCCTCCTGCCCGTACCCCAGGGGCACCACCTTTATGTCCCCGAAAGCGACCTCCCCCTCCGAGTCCCCCATCCTGAACCTCAGGCACCTCCCTCCGGGCTTGCCCTGTCCCAACGGGGCTATGCATGTCCCGAGGTACACCATGCAATCCCTCCAGAAGACTTGGGATGCGGCATCCTCGTCGACCTTGGCGAGGACCCCAAGGTGGGGCATCATGAATATGCTGTCCACGGCGAGCCTCGTGAACCCCAAAGGTTCGTATGCGTCCATCAGGAGCATCATGGCCTGGGAACGTCTGGGGGCGTGGGAGAGGACTCCACCACTTCCTATTATCATGTCGCACGTCATCATATCTATCAAGCTCTCCGCCCCCTCCTGTCTGAAGACGTCCGATATCGACCTCTCCCTGTGCACACCCCTGAGCCCGACGGCCAACTGCCTGTGTTGGGCGAAGGCCAGCCTCAGCGCCTCCCTGGCCAAGGCGTGCTCTATCTTGAGGTCCTCCAAGGTCTGAGGTATCGTGGTGGGCCTTATAGTCTTGTTCTTTACCCTGTCCCTGAGCTCCCCCTCGTCCACCCGGAAGGGAACCCAGCGGAGCACGTTCTCCAACCCAGCCTCGGCGAGCACGTTGGAGACAGAATAGCTCATCCCTAAGTTGGCCGACACAGTCCTGTTGAAAACTCCCCCGAAGACCGAGAAGACGTCGGTCGTGGCGCCTCCTATGTCCACCCCCAAGAGGTTCAACCCCTCCCTCCGGGCCGCCGTCTCCATCATGTAGCCCACGGCTGCCGGGGTGGGCATTATGTCGGCTCCCACCCATTCCATAAGCTCGGAGTAGCCCGGGGCCTGGGCCATGACATGCTGGAGGAAGAGCTCGTGGATGAGGCTCCTTGCAGGTCCCAGGTTCTCCCTCTCGAGGACCGGCCTTATGTTCTCGGTTATGTGCAGGGCGAAGTGCTCGCTCAGAATCTTCCTTATCTGCTCCCTTGCGTCCCTGTTCCCCGCATATATCAGGGGGATCTTGTCCCCTCCGAGCCTGGGCCTTGGACGTGCTGCAGCTAAGTATTCCGCAAGCTCCACGACGTGGGAGACCGTCCCCCCGTCCGTGCCTCCTGAAAGCAGTATCATGTCGGGACGAAGCTTCCTTATCCTATCTATCTTCTCGTACCCCGGCCTCCCGTCGTTGGAAGCCAAGACGTCCATAACTATGGCTCCCGCGCCCAGCGCGCACCTCTGGGCGCTCTCGGCCGTCATCCTCAGCACGACCCCGGCCACGAGCATCTGAAGGCCCCCTCCGGCGCTGCTCGTAGAAAGATATATGTCCACGCCCTCATCACCCTTAGCGGGGGTTATTATCCTCTCGCCGTCCAATATCTTCCTTCCTGAAAGCTCCTCGACCTCCCCTATGGCGTTCAGGACCCCCCTCGTCACATCCTCGAACGGTGCCTCCACGGTGGTCGGAGCTTCCCCCCTGAACGTCTGTCGGTAACCTTCGGGCCTCTTCTCTATCAGGATGGCCTTGGTCGTGGTGCTCCCGCAGTCCGTCACGAGGATCGCCTTCAGGTCTTCCATATTCCTCACCCCTGGGAGAACTTCTCTATATACCTTATCAAGGCCTCCAGCCCTTCCCTCCTCTCCAGGATTTCGGCGAACTTGGTGTAATCTTTCGAGGGTAGGACCGAGCGCACCATAGGTTCCAAAAATATCATAGCCTGGCTCCCTATGAAGTTCAAGGGCCTCACACTCTCCAGGAACATAAGGGCCGGGGTGGCAAGTCCCCTCCTGGCCACGGCACGGGCCACCTTCTCGACCAGAGCAAGTTCCTCCTCCGAGAGCTCCTCCTCCTCGACCGAAAATGCCGACCTTAGCTTGGCCCAAAGGTTCTTCATATCACGATACCTCCCAGAAACTTCTCTATCTCCCCCCTCAATCCCTCGTACCCCGACCTGCCCATGAGGGCATAGGTCGCCCTCTTTCCCAGTTCAACCCCGGGCTGGTCGTAGGCGTTCACCCCGAAGAGCTCTCCTGCGTATGCGGTCTGCATCTCGAACATATACAACAACCCGCCGAGATGGTAAGGGTCGACCTTGGGAAGCTTTATCGTCATGCTCGGCCTTCCGGCCTCGGCCAGGGCGTATGCCGTGGCGATCTGCTCCGCCTTTATGAGCTCGGACATCCTTCTGCCCGCCAAGTATCCCATGGCGTCCAGGTCGGGGTAATACTCCGGAAACACGAAATCGGCCCCGTAGTCCTCCGGGACTATGAAGGTGAAGAACTTGTCCGGAGGACCCTCTACATATAGCTGGACCTGGGAATGCTGGTCCGTGGCCCCCAAAGCCCTTAGGGGGGTGGGACCTACCTGCACGACCTTACCTTCGAGGTCCAGCTTCTTCCCGAGGCTCTCGGCCCAGAGCTGCCTGAACCATTCGGCGAGCTCCTTAAGGGCACGGGAGTAGGGCATCATGACCGTCATCCTCTTCCCCTTCCCGTAGAATATCCAGTTCAGGGCCGCTCCGATGTAGGCCGGGTCCTCCTCCGGCGAGGAGTTCTTAAGTCTCAGGTCCATATCCCTGGCCCCGGCCAAGAGCTCGCCCACATCTATCCCTGCAAAGGCCGCTGGCAGAAGTCCTACGGGGGAGAGGACCGAGAACCTCCCTCCTACATCCGGAGGTACGGGAAACGCCGGAAGGCCCTCCCTCCCTGCGACCTCCCTCATATCACCCCTTTCAGGGTCGGTGGTGACGACCACATGCTCCCTCCAACTTCCCCCTAAGGCGTCCTCCAAGAACCTCCTCACCACTAAGAACGTGGCCACGGTCTCAGCGGTCCCTCCGGACTTGGTCACCACGTTGAAGAGAGTCCTCCTCGGCTCCAGAACATCCAAAAGCCCCCTGAGCTGCCAAGGGTCCACGTTGTCCGAGAAGAACACCCTGGGGCCTCCCCTCTTTTCCTCAGGCAGGATGTTGTAATATGGATGAGACAGGGCGGATATGAGGGCTATGGCCCCGAGGGCCGACCCCCCTATGCCCACCACTACGAGGTCGCTGTACATCCCCCTCCTCTCCCGTGCGAACCTGACCATATCCGAGGGGTCATCGTAAGGGAGCCTGCAGAACCCGGGCCCCATTTTCCTTACCTTCGCCCTGACCTCGTCGCCCCTCCTCAGGAGGAGCTCCCAATCCTCGTAGGTGAACCCTCCCTCGCCTATGACATCCGCCCTGGCCAGCCTGTGCTCTAAGTGTACCAACTTCCCTCCCGACTACAATAAAGGCGTCCTCCGGGGCCGAGGCCGAAGGACGCCCATCCTCGGAAGATCTCCGGCCTCAGGCCCCGCCGGACTCGGCCACCTCCTCCTCCAAGCGTTTCAAGGCCTCGCGGGCGGCCATCTGTTCGGCCCTCTTCTTACTTCGCCCCTGCCCCACGCCGTACACCTGCCCCTTCACCTTCACCTCAACCGTGAAAAGCTTCCTGTGGTCGGGGCCCTCCTCGCCCTGAAGCTCGTACACCGGATGTCCCCATCCCTCCCTCTGGGCCAGCTCCAGGAGGGCACTTTTGTAATTCTTAAGCTCTTCGTCGGAAAGCACACCGTGCATATCGTGCAGTAGATGGCGCTTCAGAAACTTGCGCACGGGACGCATGCCGCCGTCTAAGTATATCGCCCCCACGAGGGCCTCGTAAGCGTCTCCCAAGATGGAGGTCCTCTCCCTTCCCCCCGACGCCTCCTCCGACTCCCCCAACATTATGTACTCCCCGAGCCCTATCTCCTTGGCCATCCTCGCCAAGACCCTTTTGCTGACCATGGTGGACTTCATCTGGGTGAGGGCCCCCTCCCTTTCCTCCTCGAACTTCCTGTACAAGTAATCGGCGACCACCATGTTCAATACGGCATCCCCGAGGAACTCCAACCTCTCGTTCGAATCCACCCCGGAGCGGCCCAGCTCGTAGGCGTAGGAGCGGTGGGAGAGGGCCTGGACGAGCAACCTTTCGTCCTTGAACTTGTAACCTATCAAGGTCTGCAACGCCCGTAGCCGCTCCTTCCGAGGGTCCGTCCTCCTTCCGAGGAGTCGGAAGAGCCACCTCATGGTCCTAAAACTTGCGCACGAGGATCACAGCGTTGTGTCCGCCGAAGCCGAAGGAGTTGCTCATCGCCACCCGGACTTCCATATCCCTGGGGCTGTTGGGCACATAGTCCAGGTCGCACTCCGGGTCCGGGTGTTCGTAGTTTATGGTGGGAGGCACCACCCCGTTGACCAAGGTCAACACGGTGGCTATAAGTTCCACGGCCCCCGATGCCCCGAGGAGATGCCCTATCATGGACTTCGTGGAGCTTATCGCCAGCCTGTAGGCGTGCTCCCCGAAGACGATCTTTATGGCCTTGGTCTCCTCGGAGTCGTTGGCCGGGGTGGAAGTGCCGTGGGCGTTTATGTAGTCCACCTCTTCGGGCTCTATCCCCGCATCCTTTATGGCAGCCCTCATCGCCCTTACGGCCCCCTCGTGGCCGGGGGGAGGAGCGGTGATGTGGTACGCATCCCCGGAGAAGCCGACCCCTATCACCTCAGCGTATATCCTCGCACCACGGGCGGAAGCGTGCTCTAAGCTTTCGAGGACCAGGGCTCCGGCCCCTTCCCCCATCACGAACCCGTCCCTTTGGGCGTCGAAGGGCCTGCTCGCCCTCTCTGGCTCCTCGTTCCTGGTGGAGAGGGCCTTCATGGCACAGAACCCCGCAAGGCCCAGGGGGGTGATGGATGCCTCCGCTCCACCTGTGATGACTATGTCGCTCTCGCCGCTCTTTATGGAACGATAGGCCATACCTATGGCATGGGATGCGGAGGCGCAGGCGGATACGGTCGCAAAGTTGGGTCCCTTGGCCCCCAACCTTATGGATATAAGCCCTGCTGCCACATCTGCTATTATCATGGGGATGAGGAAAGGGCTCACCCTGTCCGGTCCCCTCTCCAAGAGGACCTTGTGCTGGTTCTCCAAGGTTTGGAGGCCCCCTATGCCGGAACCGAATATCACCCCGACCCTCTCACGGTCCCACCGGTCGGAATCCAGCCCAGCATGCTCCACGGCCGAGAGGGCGGCGTACACAGCGAACTGGCTGTACCTGTCCATCCTCCTGAGGTCCTTCCTATCTATGTACCCCGAAGGATCGAAGTCCTCCACCTCGGCGGCTATCTGGGAGGGGAAGCCCGAAGCGTCGAACTTCCTTATCCTGTGGACGCAGCTTTTCCCCTCCACCAACCCCTCCCAGAAGGAGGGGAGGTCCCGGCCGTTGGGGGCCACTACCCCCATCCCCGTTACGACGACCCTCCTCATCTAAGATCCTTCCTGGAGCTTCTTTTCTATGTACGTTATGGCGTCGCCCACCGTGGTTATCTTTTCGGCGTCCTCATCGGGGATCTCGAGGCCGAACTCCTCCTCGAAGGCCATCACGAGTTCGACGGTGTCCAAGGAGTCGGCTCCCAGGTCATCTATGAAGGACGCCTCACGTGTGACCTGCTCCGGGTTCACCCCGAGCTGCTCCACCACTAAGTCCCTCACCCTCTCCTCTACGCTCCTTTCCGCCATCTTTCCTCCTTTTTACATCACCATTCCGCCATCTACGTGTATCACCTGGCCAGTTATGTAAGATGCCTCCTCGGACGAGAGGAAGGCCACAAGGGAGGCAACCTCCTCGGGCCTTCCTGGCCTACCTAAGGGTATCTGAGATATATAGGCCTCCTTCACTTCCTCGGGAAGCCCCTCCGTCATCGGCGTGAGGAAGTATCCAGGAGCGATGGCATTTACGGTTATCCCTCTCGGGGCGAGCTCCTTGGCGGCGGATTTGGTGAGCCCTATCAGCCCTGCCTTAGAGGCGGAGTAGTTCGCCTGACCGGCGTTGCCCATGACCCCCACGACCGACGAGATGTTCACTATCCTACCCCAGCGCTGCTTCATCATGAGCCTGGCTACGGCCTTAGTGCAGAGGAAGGCCCCCTTGAGGTTCACCGCCAATACCTTGTCCCATTCCTCCTCGTCCATCCTCACCAGGAGGGAATCTTTGGCTATCCCTGCGTTGTTGACCAATATGTGGACCGTCCCGAACTTCTCCTTTGCAGCCTCCACCGCCTCGGCTACGCTTCGGCCGTCCGTGACGTCCATGTGGACCGAAAGGGCCTCCCCTCCCCTTCCCTTCAACTCGTCCGCCAAAGCCTCGGTCGGGACCACGTCGCCCAACACCACCCTCGCCCCCTCCTGGACGAACCTCAGTGATATCGCCCTCCCGAAGCCCCCTCCCGCCCCGGTCACGATGGCCACCTTGCCTTCCAATCCCTTCATCCTTCCTCCAGGCGTTCTACGTCCTCCCACATATCGACCCCCGCCACCTTGAATCCCGGCAGGGTCCTCCTGACCAGGCCCTGTAGTACATGTCCAGGGCCGAGTTCTAAGGCTCCGTCCACCTCCATCTCCCCGAGGGCGTAGAGGGTCTCGGTCCACCTCACGGGGCTCGTAAGCTGGGCCACGAGACACCTTTTAAGCTCCGCCGTGTCCTTGGTGGGCCTTGCGGTGACGTTAGGTATCACTGGGACCCTGGGTTCGCTCCAAGTTGTCCCGTCTATGGCCTCCTTCAGCGCTTCCCCCACTTCCTCCATAAGCGGGGAGTGGAAGGCGCCGCTCACCTTCAGCAGGACGACCCTCCTGGCGCCATGTCTTCTGGCCCTCTCTACGACCCTGTCCACCGCTCCTGCCTCCCCCGAGACCACCACCTGCCCCGGGGCGTTGAAGTTGGCGGCCACAACCTCACCTTCTGCCTCGTCGCAGAGCCTCCGCACCTCATCGTCGGCAAGGCCTATGACCGCCGCCATCTTGCCCGGCCTCCTCTCGCCGGCCTCGTGCATGAGCTTACCCCTTAAGGCCACGAGCTTGAGCCCCTCCTCGAAGCTCAGACAGCCCGCCGCAACCAAGGCCGTGTACTCTCCAAGACTATGTCCTGCAACGACCTCAGGGGAGACCCCCCTCTCCTCCAATATCCTCCAAACTGCGACGCTGTGGACGAAGATGGCGGGCTGCGTCCTGTCTGTCGCCCTCAGGGCCTCCTCGGGACCTTCGAAGGAGACCTCCCTCACGTCCCACCCCAGAACGTCCACGGCCTCATCGTAAGTCTCCCTGGCGGTCCCGGAACGCTCGTAGAGGTCGGCTCCCATGCCCACGTATTGGGAACCCTGTCCCGGAAATAGGAAGGCCCAACGCATCCTCAGAACCTGAAGAGAGTAGAAGCCCAGGTGAGCCCTGCCCCGAACGCTACAGCGACCACCAAGTCGCCGGGTCTCAGAAAGCCCTTGCGTTTGGCCTCATCTACGGCTATGGGGATGCTGGCGGCCGATGTGTTGCCGTACTCCTGGATGTTCACGTAGACCCTGTCCATAGATATGCCCAGCCTTTTGGCCGTGGCCTTTATTATCCTGATGTTGGCCTGGTGCGGGATCAAAAGGTCAACATCCTCTGGCCTGTATCCCGCCCCTTCCACCACAGAAGCTGCGGCCTCCCCCATGGCCTCCACAGCTATCTTGAATACCTCCCTGCCGTTCATCTTTATGTAATGCATCCTCTTGTCCACAGTCTCGTGGGAGGCCGGATACCTTGAGCCCCCTGCTGGCATATAGAGCAGCTCTCCCTTGGAACCGTCGCTTCCGAGGATCGTGTTTATTATCCCCCTCTCGCCGTCCGGGCTCGGCATGATCACGGCCGCCCCAGCTCCATCGCCGAAGAGCACACAAGTGCTCCTGTCGGTCCAATCCGTGATCTTGGAGAGGGTCTCCGATGCCACCACGAGCACGGTCTCGGACTGACCGATCCTTACGAAGCTATCGGCCACTGAAAGCGCATAGATGAACCCTGAACATCCAGCGCTCAGATCCATGGCGCCTGCCCTCTTCGCCCCTATCATATCCTGGATGACGCAGGCGGTCGAGGGGAAGAGCATCTCGGGGGTCACCGTGGCCACTATTATGAAGTCCACCTCCTCAGGGCTCACCCCGGCGTCCTCCAACGCCTTCTGTGCCGCCTCCGCTCCGAGCGTGGCCGTGGTCTCATCTTCTTCGGCTATGTGGCGGCGCTCTATGCCGCTCCTCGTCCTTATCCATTCGTCGCTCGTGTCGACCATCTTCTCCAGGTCCTCGTTGGTGAGGACCTTCTCGGGCACGGCCGAGCCCGTGCCGGCGATGTACGACCAGGGCATCTATTCCTCCCGAATGTTCTCCATTATGTGTTCGTTTATCTTCTCTAGATACATCCTCCTTGCCACCCCGAAGGCGTTCTTTATGGCCTTTGGGGAGGAGCTTCCGTGGCACTTCACCACGACCCCGTTCACCCCGAGGAGGGGGGCTCCGCCGTACTCCTCGTAGTCCGTCTCCTGCTTAAGTTCTTGTATCGCAGGCCGAACGAGTAAAAGCCCCAAGCGTCTGAGGAGGTTCTTGGACACCTTCGTCCTGAGGTAGGCCGAGAAGAAGTCCATTATGCTCTCGGTGAACTTGAGGAGCACGTTCCCTACGAACCCGTCACATACTATCACATCCGCCACACCGCTCAATATATCCCTCCCCTCGACGTTCCCTATAAACCTCAGGCCGGAACCCTTCAGAAGGGAATGGGCTTCGACTATAAGGTCGTTCCCCTTGGAGCTTTCTTCCCCTATGCTCAGAAGCCCCACCTTGGGCTCCCTGACCCCCAAGATGTGGCTGGCATATAGGCTTCCCATAACTGCGAACTGTAACATCCACTTAGGCCTCGCCACCGGGTTCGCCCCTGCGTCCAAAAGCACGCATACGCCCTCCTTCGTAGGGAAAGGGGCGGCTATGGCCGGCCTGCTCACACCCTTTATCCTTCCGAGCTCTAAGAGGGAAGAGACCACCACCGCCCCCGTGTTTCCGGCACTCACGACCGCCTCAGCCTCCCCGTCCCTCTGGAGCCGGACCGCCACAGCTATCGAGGCGTCCTTCTTCTTCTGGATGGCGGCAGCGGGGGCCTCTTCCATCCCTATAACCTCCGAGGCGTGTACGACCCGTAATCTGCCTTCGTCGGGAAACTTCCTAAGCTCCCTCTTCAGAACCCTCTCGTCCCCTACGAGCACGACCTCCACGTCGGGGAAGGCGGAAAGCGCCTCCCTGGTCCCAGCTATAAGGTTATGGGGAGCGTGGTCCCCTCCCATCGCATCCACTGCTATCCTCATAGGCCTACGTTACTTCTCCTTGGGGATGACGACCTGCCTGTTCCCGTAATATCCGCAGTTGGGACAGGCGCTATGAGCCAACCTCGGCTGTCCGCAGTGTTTACAGGATACAACTGTGGGAGCCTTCGCCTTCCAGTTCGCCCTGCGCTTGTCCCTACGGGACCTGGAATGTTTCCTTTTGGGTAAAGCCATCTTCTCCTCCGGTCATAACGCTATCTTGGTCAACGCCTCCCAGCGTGGGTCGATTCGCTCCCTCCTACATCCACATTCCTCCTCGTTCAGGTCCGCTCCACAGACCGGGCAGAGCCCCTTGCAACCTTCGGAGCAGAGGGGTTTCATGGGCACGGAAAGGAGGACGAAATCGTGGACCTCCTGGGTTATGTCCACATCCTCGGCGTCGGGGGGAACCAATTTCATGTCCTCCTCGTCCCATCCGGGAAGGGGACCTCCTCCCCTTCTCACCACGATCTTAAACTCCGCCTCCAGGTCTTCCTTGTATCGCTTCAGACATCTGGCGCACTCCAGGACGACCGAGACCTTTACCACGGCATCCACCCAGAACGTTTCCCTCTGTCTGACCACCCTCAGGGAAAGTTCTATAGGTGAGACGAACTCCAACCCCGAATCCCTGAGGTCGGCCTCCTCGGGCGTCCCCTCCATCCGGAGGATGTTTATGCCTTCCTTCAGCCCTTTAATTTGTAGTCTCATAGGACTCTTAAATATAAACCAAACCTTCGGCGAAGGCAATACGGATGTACTCTGAAAAGATAAGATTCTACACATCTCCTGTCAAGATTAAATTGCTTGACCTGCCTTCCGGATTGGGCTATATTTTCAGAATACATAGGAGGAAGCTATGCAAACCTGTCCGGGAAGGAGCAGGCAGTTCTGGAGGCCCGAGGACATATACGACCTGCCCTGTCCGCACTGCGGGCGGGAGGTGGAGTTATTTAAGACCGACATCGAGCGCAGATGCCCCCACTGTGGAGGCACGGTCCTAAATCCGAGGGCCGACCTCTCCTGTGCCGAGTGGTGCCCGAGCGCTAAGGAGTGCTTGGGACCGGTGTTGTACGGGAGGCTTAAGGAGAAGGAGAGGGAGGAGGACCTGGAGAGGTTGCTCTCGGTCGTAGGGGAGGATGAGGAGGTGAGGGAACTCTTCCTGAGGTTGTTCCGGGAGAACAGGGACCCCGAAAGGCTCTTCGACCCGGACCTCCTCAAAGAGCTCGAAGGGGAGAGGCCCGACCTCGTGGAGAGGGCCACGAAGTATTACGTGGAATTCAGGAAGAAGGCGGGATGAAGCTCCAGGAGCACTTCTCCAGGGCTGGGGAGTTCCTCTTCAGGTGGAGGGGACACCTTCCCCTCCTGCTCCTGCCCTTGGTCCTGCTGAGCTTCCGCGACTTCGGCTACCCCGGAGGTTCGCCGAGGCTCTACCGGGTCTGGGAGTTCGTCTGCTTCGGGGTGTCGATGATGGGGGTGGCCCTGAGGGTTTGGGTCTCGGGGACCGTCCCTGAGGGCACTTCCGGCAGGAACAGGAGGGGACAGAGGGCGGATTCCCTAAACACTTCCGGAGCCTATTCCGTCCTCCGCCATCCTCTCTATTTCGGCAATACCCTCATAGCCTTGGGGGTGGCCCTGTTCACGAGGACTTGGTACCTTCCCGTGATAGTGCTCCTTTCCTGCCTCCTCTTCTACGAGAGGATAGCCTTCAGGGAGGAGGAGTTCCTGGAGGGGAAGTTCGGGGAGGAGTTCAGAGGTTGGGCGGAAAGGACCCCGGCGGTCCTGCCGAACCTTAAGGTGTACCGTCCCCCCTCCCTGCCCTTCTCCTGGAGGTCCGCCCTGAGGAGGGAGTTCTATACGATCTCCGAGGTGGTGCTCGCCTTCTCGGTCCTTGACATCCTTGGAAGGCTATCTGCCGAGGGGAGGGTGAGGACGGACCCGCTCTGGGGAGCACTGGGCTCTGCGGCGGTCGTCTTCTACCTTTCGCTCATGTTCCTCAAGAAGCGTACGGCCGTGTTGGACGTAAACCCTCAAGCGAGGAGGTAGCTATGCCGAAGTACATCAACGTCGGACTGGTGGGGTACCAGTTCATGGGGAAGGCCCACAGCCATGCGTACAAGGACATGGCCTTCTTCTTTCCGGATGCGGATGCATATCCCGTGATGAAGGCCATATGCGGCAGGAACGAGGAGGCCGTCAGGAAGGCTGCAGAGCGCTTCGGATGGGAGAGCTACGAGACCGACTGGAGGAGGCTGGTCGAGAGGGACGACATAGACCTCGTGGACATCTCCAGCCCGGGAGATACCCACCACGACATAGCCATAGCAGCGGCCGAGGCCGGCAAGCACGTCTTCTGCGAGAAGCCCTTGGCCAACAATCTTAAAGAGGCGAGGGAGATGTTGGAGGCCGTGCGGAAGGCGGGGGTCAAGCATATGGTAGCGTTCAACTACCGCAGGGTTCCGGCGGTGGCCCTGGCCAAGAGGCTCATAGATGAGGGGAAGATAGGTAAGATCTACCACTGGAGGGCGGTCTACCTCCAGGACTGGATAATAGATCCGGACTTCCCCCTGGTCTGGAGGCTCCAGAAGGATAAGGCCGGCTCAGGCCCCCACGGCGACCTCAACGCCCACATAATAGACCTTGCGAGGTACCTGGTGGGGGAGATAACCGAGGTCGTGGGGATGTGCGAGACCTTCGTAAAGGAGAGGCCCCTGGTGGAGGAGGTGGAGGCCGGGCTCGGCGCAAGGGCAGGGGCCAAGAAGGGGGAGGTGACGGTCGAGGACGCTATGCTCTTTTTAGCCAGGTTCGAGAACGGAGCCTTGGGCTCCTTCGAGGCCACGAGGTTCGCAGGGGGAAGGAAGAACTACAACCGCTTCGAGATAAACGGGAGCAAGGGCTCCATAGTCTTCAACTTAGAGAGGCTGAACGAGCTGGAATTTTACAGCAGGGAGGACGAAGCCCACGTCCAGGGGTTCAGGACGATACTCGTGACCGATGGGCAGAACCATCCGTATATCTCGGCCTGGTGGCCCGCAGGGCACATCATAGGCTGGGAGCACACCTTCGTCCACGAGGTCTACGACCTTATGAACGCAATAGCACGGGACGAGATGCCCCAGCCCGACTTCGCAGATGGCGTGAGGACCCAGGAGGTATTGGAGGCGGTGATGAAGTCGGTGGAGGAGAGGTCCTGGGTGAGGACGGACGAGGTCTGACCGAGGGGGCCGGGGCTTCCCCGGCCCCGCAGTCTTTGGGAGGGCCGTGGAGGAGGCGATAGCGGACTGCCCTAAGGAGGAGGTGTGAGATGCTCAGACCAGATTTTGAGAGGAACCCGAGGTTGGACTTCGAGTTCAACAGGAGGATACCCTACTACATATTGGCCGGATTGGCCTTCCTTTGGCTTCTGAGCGGGATATACATAGTGGGGCCGGACGAACAGGGGGTGGTGAGGAGGTTCGGGAGGATGGTGAGGGTCGTAGGACCGGGACCCCACTGGCACCTCCCCTTCCCGATAGAGAAGGTGGACGTTCCGAAGGTGACGGAGGTGCGCAGGATAGAGATAGGTTTCAGGACCGTACACCCGGGCCCCCCGGCGAGGTACGTGGACGTCCCAGAGGAGGCCCTCATGCTCACGGGGGACGAGAACATAGTCCACTGCGAGGTGGTGGTCCAGTACAGGATAAAGGACTCCCCAAAGTACCTCTTCAACGTGAGGGGACAAAGGGAGCTCGTAAAGGACGCATCCGAGGCGGCCCTCAGGCAGGTGATAGGGAGACATAAAATAGACGAGGTCCTCACAGAAAAGAAGTCCGAGATACAACAAGAGATCCAGAAGAAGCTTCAGGAGCTTATGGACCTCTACGATGCGGGCATATCCATCGTGCTGGTCAAGTTCCAAGACGTGAGGGCCCCCAAGGAGGTGGACGCCGCCTTCAAGGATGTGGCGAGCGCCAGGGAGGACAGGGAGAGGCTCGTCCAGGAGGCCGAGGCGTACAGGAACGATGTGCTGCCTAAGGCCAGGGGCCAGGCCGAGAAGATGATCAAGGAGGCGGAAGCCTATAAGATAGAGAGGGTCCAGAGAGCTAAGGGGGATGTGGCGAGGTTCTTGGCGATGCTCAGGGAATACAGGAGGGCCAAGGAGGTAACGAAGACCAGGCTCTACATAGAGACCATGGAGAGGGTCCTTCCGAGGGTGAAGAAGTACATCGTTGAGGGCAAGGGAACCTTGAACCTCCTGCCCTTGGAGAAGGTCGTCCGAGGAGGTGCAAGATGAGGGGGCTTATATGGATAGGGGCCTCGATATTGGGCGTAGTGATGGTCCTGAGCATGGTGACGTTTACGGTGGACGAGACGAACCAGGCCGTGGTCGTCAGGATGGGGGAACCCGTCAGGGTGGTGAAGGAGCCGGGACTCCACTTCAAGCTCCCCTTCCCGGTGGAGACCGTGCACAAATTCGACAGGAGGCTTCTGGAGTACGACTCCGCCCCGGCACAGATCTATACCAAGGACAAGAAGAACCTCATAGTCGACAACTACGCCCGCTGGCGGATAGTCGACCCTCTGGCCTTCCTCAAGACCGTGCGTACCGAGGCCGGGGCCCTCTCCCGTCTGGACGACATAGTGTACGCTGTCCTCAGGGAGGAGCTCGGCAGGCACACGCTCTCCGAGGTCGTGGCCAAGAACAGGGAACTGATAATGAGGACCGTCACCCAGAAGTGCGACGCAGCCACCGAGAAGCTCGGGATAGAGGTGGTGGACGTGAGGATAAAGAGGGCCGACCTCCCCAAGGAGAACGAGAGGTACGTGTTCGACAGGATGAGGGCGGAAAGGCACAAGATGGCCAACCAGTACCGCTCCGAAGGGGAGGAGATGGCCCTTAAGATTCGGGCTCAAACGGACTTAGAGAAACGAAGGATCCTTGCCGAGGCCTACAGGAAGGCCGAGGAGATAAAGGGCGAGGGCGATGCTGAGGCCTCGAGGATATATGCCGAGGCGTACAGGAAGGACCCCGAATTTTACGCCTTCATCAGGTCGCTCCAGGCCTACGATGCTGTTATGGACTCTTCTACTGTGCTCGTCCTTCCTCCCGAGGGGCCCTTCTTCCGCTACCTCCGCAGGTAGCTGGGAGGCGGTGCGCTCCGAGCACGGGGAGGTGCTCTACCTTCCCCCGTACCGTGACCTGGCCCTCAGGGTGGCCGAGGTCCTGGACCGGGAGTACGAGAGGGTGGGGAGGGGCGTAGGGTACGAGGGTAAGGCACCTGTGAGGGCCTTTTTGGCTCCCTCCGAAGAGGCCTTCGATCGGCTCACTTCGGGCAGGGTCCCGGACTGGGGCAAGGGGTGTGCCCTTCCTGCGTACGGGGTGATAGTGCTCCAGCCCTTCAGGGAGGGGCCAGGTGACCTGGGGACGACCTTAGCCCACGAGGTGAGCCACGTGCTCCTCCACAGGGCCGTGGGAGGGAGGCCCCTGCCCAGGTGGTTCGACGAAGGGGTGGCGATGTGGTACGCCCTGGAGTGGGGAAGGGCCCAAAGCTTCAGGCTGGCCCTGGCCTCGCTCTTGGGAAGGCTGGTCCCCCTGGAGGAGGTGGACGAGGTACTCTCCTTCAGCCCGGAGAAAGCGGAGTTGGCGTATGCGGAGAGCTTCTCGGCGGTCGTGTTCCTCCTGAGCCGATACGGCGGGGACTCGGTCAGGAGGGTCACGAAGTTCATGAGGGAGGGGGACTCCTTCCCCGAGGCCCTGAGCCGGACGACGGGCCTTTCCTACGATGCCTTCCTCGAGGAGTGGCGCAGTTACGTATGGAGGAAGTACAACATAGTACTGGTTCTTTCGGAGGGGCCGTACCTTTGGGTGGGTGTGGCCCTTCTGTTTATTTTAGTGTACATGGTCAAGAGGAGGAAGGCCAGAAGGATGGAGGAGGAATGGGAGGAGGAGGGATGGGAGTAAGAGGAGATGGCGGAGGAAGACCGGGCCTTGACTGACTACAAAAAATATTATATATTTTAACAAAATGGAAAGGGCTGCCCGCAAGGTTAGGGACATCGTCGTACAGCTACTCTGGGAGAACGGCCCCTCTACGCTGGAAGAGTTGGCGGATCAGATCGGGGTGACTAAGGTCGGGGTGTTCCACCAACTCCGAGCCGAGGAGGAGAGAGGTTTAGTTACAAAATTTAAAGAAAAGAGGAGGGGCCGGGGGAGGAGGAGGAACCAGTACGCCATAAACCCGGCCTGGGGATACGCCGCCGGTGTGGACTTGGGCACGGCCTTCTGGAGGGTAGTGGGCCTGGACGGGGGTAAGAGGAAGGTGTTCGAAAGGAGGGGCGAGAGGGACCTCGGCCTCTCCCCGAAGGGTACGGTGGAGCTCATAGGAAGGGTCGTGAGGGAGGGGGGGAAGGAAGGGAAGCTCTTGGGCGTCGGGATCGCTTTCCCCGGGATCTGGGACCGGGAGGGGAGGATATCCATGAGCAGGTGGGAGGGGTGGGCGGGTTTTCCATTGAGGAGGGAGATGGAAAGGAGGGTCGGCGTCCCCGTCTTCCTCATACACAACGCCCAGAGCATGGCCTTGGGGGAGGGGTATCTGGGCGAAGGGAGAAGGTTCTCCCACTTCCTATTTCTCAACTTAGGCACGGGGGTTGGCCTCGGCGTGTGGGAGGGGGGACAGGTGCTGTGGGAGGGAGGGAGCAGGAGCGCCGAGATAGGGCACATGGTGATGCAGGAGGATGGCCCCCCATGTATGTGCGGGAACTTCGGCTGCCTCGAGGCCTTGGCCTCATATAGGGCCATAAGGAGGGAGGTGGAGGGCTTGATGTCCGAGGGCACGGTCCGGCCCTTCGAGGTCACGCCCCGGGCTCTGAAGGAACGGGTGGATTCGGGGGACAGGGCGGTGCAGAAGGTGGTGGAGCGGGCTGGAAGGTGGCTCGGTAAGGCGCTTTCTTACGCCGTGAACCTATTCCATCCTGAGGCCGTCTTCGTCGGAGGGGGGATGACCGAGCTCGGGGAGCACCTGTTGAGGCCGATGAGGGAGACCCTCCGGGAGTTCGCCCTATCCGATAGGGCCGAAGTGCCCGTGCGGATCTCCCCCTTGGGGGAGTGGGCGGGGGCCTTAGGAGCAGCCCTTTACGTGTGGCTGAAGACACTTTAAGGAGGGAGAGACCATGGCGGACGAAAGGAACCCTTGGGAGGTAGCCCTCTCGCAGTTGGACAAGGTCGCAGAGCGCATAGGGCTGGAGGAGGAGATCCACGAAAGGCTTCGCCATCCCAGGAGGACACTGATAGTCACGTTCCCCGTGAGGATGGACGACGGGAGGATGAGGATCTTTACGGGATACAGGGTCCACCACAGCTTGGACAGGGGACCTGCCAAAGGGGGGATAAGGTACCATCCGAACGTGACCCTGGACGAGGTCAAGGCCCTGGCCATGTGGATGACTTGGAAGTGCGCCGTGGTGAACATCCCCTTCGGAGGGGCGAAGGGAGCTGTGGTCTGTAACCCCAAGGAGATGTCGAGAGGGGAGCTTGAAAGGCTCACCAGGAGGTACACCACCGAGCTTATGATACTCTTAGGACCCGAGAAGGACATCCCGGCCCCTGACGTGTACACCGACGCCCAGACCATGGCCTGGATAATGGACACATACAGTATGAACGTCGGATATTCCGTCCCGAGCGTGGTGACGGGCAAGCCCCTTTCGGTGGGAGGGTCCAGGGGAAGGGAGGAGGCCACCGGTAGGGGCGTAGTGCTGACGACCTTAGAAGCGATGAAGGAGTTAGGGATACCTAAGGACGGAGCTACGGTGGCAGTGCAGGGGTTCGGGAACGTGGGGAGGACGGTGGCGATGCTCCTTTACAGGGAAGGGTTCAGGGTCATAGGTATAAGCGATTCCCAAGGAGGGACGTACAACCCGAAAGGTTTGGACGTACCCGCCCTGACCGAACACAAAAGGGAGGCGGGCACGGTGGTGGGGTTCCCCGGAGGCGAGGACATAACTAACGAGGAGCTGCTTGCCCTCAAGTGCGATGTGCTCGTGCCCGCTGCCCTGGAGAACCAGATAACCGAGGAGAACGCAGATAAAGTCCGGGCTAAGATAGTAGCTGAAGGGGCCAACGGTCCCACGACGCCGGAGGCCGACTCTATACTATACGACAGGGGCGTCTTCGTCATACCCGACATCCTGGCGAACGCTGGAGGGGTCACGGTATCCTACTTCGAGTGGGTCCAGAGCCTCCAGGAGTTCTTCTGGAGCGAGGAGGAGGTCAACTCCAGGCTCAGGGACATAATGGTGAGGAGCTTCCACGAGGTCTACGAAGTTCACATGAGGGAAAAGGTGGACATGCGCCTTGCAGCTTACATACTTGCGGTCGGGAGGGTGGCCGAGGCCTTCCACACCAGGGGTCTGTATCCGTAGGGATGGCTGGCAGCGAAACCTCAGCCCTGCTCGGTGGACCTGAGGTGTCCACGAGGGAGGAGGAACCCGCTGGCTGACCAGGCAGGAAACGGTCGAGCTGCGGCCTACCTGCGGTCCTCCACCTGAGAACATCAAGCCCCCTTTTGGATGGTCGTCAAGATACTATCAGAAGGGCCCACGTCCCCCGAGGAAGACTACGCACTCAGGGAAGGCCTGAGGACAGCTGGATTCTACCCCGTCCCTTTCGAAGGAAGGGAAGGGGTCCTCGTCCTCTACGGCGAGGGAGGGAGGGAGCTTGCGAGGGAAGGGTGCGTTGTAGTCTCGGTCCTCAGGGACAGGGACCTATACAGTTCTCCCGTCTCCGGAGAACCTCGTATCTTAGATGGAATGCCGTTCTGGGGGAGGACCGAACCCGGAAAACTTTGGGAGGTCGAGAAGGTCGGGGAAGGGGCATACCTCAGGATGAGGGCCGACATCTTCGGAAACCTCTTTCAGCTTTTGGCGAGGCATGAGGAGTGGGGGAGGGACCCCTTCCGGCCCGAGGAGAGCTTCCTGAACGCCCGGCTCGACCGCCCGACAGCGGACCACTACGTACGTGTCCTGAGGACGGCCGTGGAGGCGGCCTGCGGTGCGGCTGGAAGGCCCTGCATGTACGCCGAGTTCTGGCCCGGAGGGGAACCTTTCGCTGCTTTCATATCCCACGACGTGGATAGGGTACGCAAGTGGACATATAAGAGGATAGGATACGAACTCGTACGGGCGCTCCCGATCCCCGGAAGGGTCCTCAAGGTCGTGCGCTCGGCCGCCGGGTCCAAGGACCCGTACTGGAACTTCGGAAGGATCATGGACGCAGAGGAGGACTTCGGCGTGCGTTCGACGTTCTTCTTCGGCACGGGAAGGTACAGAAGGAGGGACCCGTCCTACGAACTTTCCCAGGTCGAGGACGTTCTGAGGAAGTTGCTCGAGGGAGGATGGGAGGTGGGGCTCCACGCAAGCATCGGCTCTTATAGGGATGCCCGGAAACTGAAGGAAGAAAAGGAGAAACTTGAGGCTGCGGTGGGGAAGGTATGTGGGGTGAGGCAACATTTCTTAAGGCTTGCGGTCCCGGAGACGTGGAGGGTCCAGGAGGATGCGGGTTTCCTATACGATGCGACCTTGGGGTACTCCCACAGGGAGGGGTTCAGGGCTGGAACTTCCCTGCCCTTCTTCCCCTACGACCCCGAAAGGAAGGACAAGCTGAACGTGTTGGCGATCCCATTGACCGTAATGGATACGACCTTCACCACTTTCAGGAAGTACGACCTGAGCAGGGCCACCGATGTAACGAAGGAACTTCTAAGGGAGGTGGAGGGGTCCGGAGGGGCCTTCTCAGTGCTCGTGCACCAAAGCTCCCTGGACGAGGACGAGTTTCCTTATGTGAGGACATTGTACCTTGAAATACTGAAGGAGGTGAAGGAGAGGGGGGCGTACGTGGCGAGGGGGATGGACATAGCTAAGTGGTGGACGGGAAGGGCGAACCTGAGGGCGGAGGAGGGGGTGGAGGGGGATGCCTGGTGCTGGAGGATATACGCAGAAGCCGAGCTTCCTGGCCTCTGTCTGAAGGTGGGACCGGGGACCTGGGAGGTGAAGGGGGGAGGCCTTCGGGTCCTGCCGGACGGGATGAGGGTTAAGTTAGGTCCGGTTCCTGCTGGAAAGGTGATATACCTGTGCGCCCGAAGGTCTGGATGACCATGTACGACGACCCCTACGACGATGCGAGGGTGATAAGGGAGATAAGGGTCCTTACGGAGATGGGCTTCGATGTGGGGGTGTTGCACGGCCTCTTCTCCGATCGTCCC
>QNCW01000013.1 GCA_003645885.1 Candidatus Latescibacterota bacterium
CTTCCAGCCTCGGATCGAGCCCTGGTATGCGTGGCACAAGGAGTTCGGGAGGCTTCCCGAAAGGTATCGGGATATGTCGCTCCTCGACCTCTTCGACGACCTCGGGGTCTCGATGCGATACGTACACTACTACACGGGGATGCCCGACCCGGTGGTCTGGGAGTTCTCGCCCAAGGTCAAGGTGCACGACAGGAGGGAGGACGATGAGATCGTCCGGGTTTACGAAACCCCGCACGGGGAGTTGGTCGAAAGGTACAAGTTCACCGTTGACAGAACCTGGCGCAAGGTAGAGTTTCCCGTCAAGGAGCAGGATGACCTGAGAAAATTGCGTTGGCTCTACGAGAACACCACCTACAGGTTTTCAGCGGAGAACTTCGAGAAGGGCTCCGAGTTCATAGGAGAAAGGGGGGAGCCCCAGTTCTGGGTGCCGAAAAGCCCCTATCAAGCGCTTGCACAGATATGGATGAGGCTGGAGGATTTAATCTACGCCCTCGCCGACTGCCCGGGGGAGGTCGAGGACACGATGAGGGCGATCGACGACTCCTACGACGGGCTCTACGAGGAGATCATCTCTTACGGCAAGGTGAGGATCGTCAACTTCGGGGAGAACATCCACGACCAACTCCTCTCCCCAAGAATTTTCGGGCAATACATCCTTCCCTTTTACGAGAAGCGGTCGAACCAGTTGCGAAGGGCGGGGATGTTCACGCACGTCCACATTGACGGCTACTTCCGCTCGCTCCTTCCCTACCTCAAGGACATGCCCTTCGACGGCTACGAGGCGCTGACGCCGCTACCTCAGGGGGACGTCTCGCTGGAGGAGATAAAGGAGCACATCGGCGACAAGGTCCTCCTGGACGGGATTCCAGCGATCCTCTTCGTGCCGCCCTACACGAGGGAGGAATTGATGGAGATGGTGGAGAGGATCGTCGCCCTCTTCCATCCGAGGCTGGTTTTGGGCATCTCGGACGAACTTCCGGAGGGAGGGGAAGAGGAGGCCATCGAAAGGGTGAGGATGGTCGCCGAGTGGTGCAGAGGGTGTCGGGGATGAGGGGCGTCGAGGCCCTCAAGGACGACGCAAGGGACCTCCCGTGGAAGATTTTAGGAGATATAGCGGCCTACCCTTCCTCCGAAGTTGAAGGGAAGGACGCCGTCTTCCTCCTGGCCAGGAAAGGGAAGGAGAAGCTCTTGGTGGTCCGGTCCCGTTCTGAGGGGACGCTCGCCTCCTTCCAGGGGGAGACCTTGCGGCAGAAGGATGGGTTCCTCAAGCTCTGTCCCCTCAGCCACGCCAACGCCGTGGCCTTGAGGAAGGCCCTTCCGGAACTCGGTCCGAAGCTCGTGGGGCTCAGAACTTCCGTCGGCTTAGGGGACAGGCTCGGGCTCGCCACCCCGGGACACATCCGGGCCGTCAGGGGCACGGGGGTCTTTCCGGTCCTCGCCCAGCAGTCGGTCAGGGAGATGTCCAGGACGGGAAGGACCCCGGAGCAGGTCCTGGACGACGCCACCTGGGGAGCCCTTCAGGAGGGCTGGACCGAGGGGTTCGGGGCCGACGCCGACCATCTGAAGACCCTAAAGGACATAGATTCCTGCGTGCGTGCAGGCTTCGTCATGTACACCCTGGACCCGAGCGAGTACGTGGACGACTCCGCCGGATCTTGCGATGTTGGAACTTTGGTTACGAAGTACGAGGCCCTACCGTGGGACAGGCTCGAATCTCGGCCCGAGGATATGCGCAGGATGTACTGTGGACGATCCTTCCAGGCGGGACCCTTCGTGTGGGTCCTTTCCGAGGAGACCTTCCTCAGGGCTGCGGTGAAGTACGGGAGGGCGATAGCGCACACGGTCGAGATGTACCGCCACCTATCTGATAAGGTGGAGGAGTACGAGCTTGAGATCTCCGTGGACGAGACTTCCTCCCCAACGACCCCCGAGGAGCACATCTTCGTGGCATCCGAGCTTACAAGGCTCGAGGTCCGATGGACGAGCCTTGCCCCGAGGTTCGTGGGGGAGTTTCAAAAGGGGGTGGACTACATCGGGGACCTGGACGAGTTCAGGGAACAGTTCCGCAGACATATGGCCGTAGCCAGAAAGTTCGGACCGTACAAGCTCAGCATACATTCCGGTTCCGACAAGTTTTCGATCTACCCTGTAGCTGCGGAGGAATCCGAGGGGCTCGTCCACCTCAAGACCGCCGGCACGAGCTACCTGGAGGCGCTGAGGGCGGTCTTCGAGCTTTCTCCCGAGCTCTTCAGGGATATAGTAGCCCTGGCCTTAGAGCACTATCCTCAGGACAGGGCGAACTACCATGTAACAGCCGACCCCTCACGGGTCCCGGACCCCAAGACGGCAAGTTACGAAGCCCTCAAGGGCCTCCTGGACGACTTCCACGGCAGGCAGATCCTGCACGTCACATACGGCTCGGTATTGGAAAGGTTCGGGGAAAGGTTGAAGGAGGTGCTCGAGGATGGTGAGGAAGTGTACTACGGTATGCTCGAGGCACATCTCGGGAGGCATATAATCCCGTTCTCGGCCGAGGGAGGTGGAGCATGACGGGAAAGGAGAGGGTGTTGAAGGCATTAGGCCACGAGGAGCCGGACAGGGTCCCTGTTATGGAGTACATCTTCGAGCACGGGATCGTAGAGCAGGTCCTCGGAAGGCCGTCTTTCTGGAGGGGGCACTTCAAGGAGGTAAAGGCCTACTGGGAGGGGAGGAGGGACGAGGTCGTGGAGAGCCAAAAGAGGGATGTCGTGGAGTTCACCTTGGCTATGGGCTTGGACGGGGTGACGGTCTCGATGGTACCCCCCAAGGGGTTCCGACCCGAACCCCTCCAGCAGTTGGACGAAGAGACCTGGAGGGACTGGGAGGGGAACGTATACCGTTACAGCCCTCTGACCGAGGACCTTGTAATGATGGCCCCCAAAGCGTTGGAACCACAGAAGCCTCCCGAGAACCTGTGGGAGCCCCCCCAGGAGCCCGACCCTTCCGAGTTCGAGCTTATAGACCATGTGGTCAGGGAACTCGGGGATACGCACTTTGTGATCTCCAGGCTCGGTCGCAGGGTCCGTCCCCCCTACCCCAACCCGTTCGGGATGGAGGAGTGGATGATGCGCCTGGCCGAGGACCCGGAAGGGGTGAGGGAGGAAAGAATAAGGGGAGCGGAGGAGGCCCGAAGGACCATAGATGCCCTCTTCGCAAGGGGGGTGGACACCGTCCTCTTAGAGGCGGACTACGGCAGCAGCACCGGGCCCATGATGTCCCCCGAGACCTTCCGGAGGGCTATACTTCCCGGAATGAAGGTGCTGTGCGGACATATCAAGCGCCACGGAGCGCCCGTGATATTCCACTCATGCGGCAAGAACAGGCCTCTTTTGGACATGTTCGTGGAGGCGGGGGTGGACTGTTACCAGTCCATACAGCCCGAGGAGGACATAGTGGGCCTAAAGAGGGACTTCGGAGATAGGCTCTGCCTATGGGGCGGCATAAACATAGACCTGCTCGTGCGAGGGACGCCCGAACAGGTAAAGGCCGAGGTCAGAGAGGTGATACTTGGATGCAAGGAGGGAGGTGGCTTCATCCTCGGAGCCTCCCACAGCCTCATGGCCGGCACCAGGGCCGAAAATTACAGGGCTGCCCTGAAGGCCTTAGAGGAGGTGGGATGGTACTCGTAGTCACAGCACTTCAGTCCCGGCTGTATCTTTGAGGACCTCAGACCGAGGAGGAGACATGAGCCTGGTCGGGATAATCTCGGACACCCACGACAACAGGCCCCTGATCAGGAAGGCGGTGGAACTCTTCAACAAAAGGGAAGTTAAGTTGGTCCTCCACGCAGGGGACTTCATAGCCCCATTCGTGGCTAAGGACTTCGAGGCCCTAAGGTGTCCCCTTGTAGGGGTCTTCGGCAACAACGACGGAGAGGTAGAGGGGCTTAAAAGGGCCTTCAGGAAAGTAGGGGAGATACATCGGGGGCCTCATTCCTTCACTTACGAAGGCAGGAGGATAGCGCTCATGCATGAGCCCAAGGGGCTGGAGGAGTTCCTGAGGCGGGAATACGACCTCGTAGTGTACGGCCACACCCACGAGCCGGAGGTAAGGGAGGGGAGGCCGCTCGTGGTCAACCCAGGGGAGGCGGGGGGATGGCTCCACGGAAGGTCCACGGTCGTCGTCCTCGACCTGGACGGGATGAAGGCGGAGCTTCTTGAAATCTAAGGGAGGTGCCCCATGCGTTCCACCCCCATAGGTATAGCGATGCTCAACGACGAGAGGGAGCATGTATGGAGCCGCAACAACCCTGAGAACGAGAGGGTCGTGAGGCAGTGGGCCGAGGTCCTCGGGAGGGAGCTTAAGAACAGGGACGGTTCTGCCCCCGAGATAGTCGTAGGCTCGCAGATAATAACTTCCGTGCGCACCGCCCAGAAGGTAGGATGTGAACTTGCCAGGGCAGGGGTGAAGCAGGTCGTTATGCTGTACAACGTCTGGAACTTCCCCTTCCTCGCCTGGCCCTTCCTCAACAGCCTCGGAAAGGACGTGCCCGTGCTGAGCCTCTCGAACAACAACGGGAAGTTCCCTGGAAACGTGGGACTTCTGGCCACCGACGGGGCACTTCGCCAGGCGGGGTTCCGAACCCACAGGATAATAGGGGAGATAGACGATCCGGAGACGAGGAGGAAGGTGGTGGACTGGCTGAGAGCCTCCCAGGCCCTCACCACGATGAGGAACGAGGTCTACGGCCTTTACGGTGGACACTCCATGGGTATGGAGACCGGGTACTTCCACTTGGTCCCCACCCTCAAGTACATAGGGACCACGGCGAGGCAGGTGGACCAGCTTTGGCTTGTGAAGGTCATGGAGGACGAGGTGGACGAGGGCGAGGTCGAGAAGGGGTTCAGGTGGTTCCAGGAGATGCTCGGGGAGAGGATCCTCTACGACGGGAAGATGCTCACCCCCGAGACCCTCAAGCAACAGATAAGGCTATACCTCGCGATGAGGCTTGTGAATGAGGAAAAGGGCTTCGACTTCTGCGGGCTCAAGGGCCAGAGGGAGCTTACGGAACACGTGTGCTTAGGGGATGTGGCCGAGATGCTCATGAACGACCCCTACGACTGGAACGGCCCCAAGGAGCCGACGGTCTGCGCCACCGAGGCCGATTCGTATGCGGCCATAACCATGCAGATGTTGAAGTACATCTCGGGAGGGCTTCCCGTGCTCTTCATGGACGTGAGGCTGTACCATCCCGACCTCGACCTCTGGGACTGGTGCAACAGCGGAAACCACGCATCCTGGTACGCCTCAAGGAGCGACGATCCCAAGGAGAACTTCGCAAAGGTCACCCTCCACCCCGCCTTAGAGCTTTACTTCAAGGCCGGGGGGGCGTCGGTGGAGTTCGACGCAGCACCCGGGGAGATGACGTTCGCAAGGCTCGGGCTCTGGGACGATAAACCTTACATGGTGATAGTCAAGGGGGAGGTTGTGGAGCTTCCTCCGGAGGAGAGGAGGAGGATAAACTCCATGACCGACCCGACATGGCCCCACGTCCACGCAAAGCTCCCCTGCTCCTTCCAGGAGTTCGTGGACCTCTTCCCCTGCAACCACGTCTTAGGTGTCGCAGGGGACCATGTGAGGAGCCTAGTGTATCTCTGCGAGATATCCGGGATAACGCCCGTGGTGTTGGGACCCGAGGCCAAGGAGAGGACCGAACCCATATGGGAGAGGGTGAGATGACGAGAGGAGAAGCTTGGGAACTGCTCTGCAGCTGGACGAAGTCCCCGGGGCTCCGCAAGCACGCCCTGGCGGTCGAGGCAGCCATGAGGTACTACGCAAGGAAGTTCGGGGAGGACGAGGAGCTCTGGGGTATAACCGGGCTGCTCCACGACATGGACTACGAGAGGTACCCGAATCCACCGGACCATCCCTCCAGGGGTGCGGAGGAGCTGAGGAGGCTTGGGTACCCCGAGGAGGTGGTGCAGGCGGTCGAGGCACATGCCGATTGGTCCGGGGTGCCCAGGGACACCCTCATGGCCAAGGCGCTTTATGCATGCGATGAGCTCGTGGGCTTTTTAGTCGCCTGTGCCCTGGTTATGCCCCATAAGAAGATAGAAGAGGTGAGGGTAGAAAGCGTGCTGAGGAAGATGAAGGACAAGTCCTTCGCAAGGAAGGTGGACAGGGACGCCATCCGTAGGGGTGCGGAGGAACTCGGGGTGCCGTTGGAGGAGCACATAGCCAACACCTTAGAAGCCCTTAAGGAGGCGGCTGGAAAGCTCGGGCTCTGATTCTCGTCCGAGGTCGGCCGAAGTGTTTGACTTTGGGTGCGAGATGTTTTAAATTTTAGTTTTACCTCGGAGGAGGAAGATATGTTCAAACCCGTGTCCAGCACTTTGGATCTTCCGAAGCTTGAGCATAAGATTCTGAAGTTCTGGGACCAGACCCAAGCTTTCAAGAAGCTCGTGGAGAAGAACAGGGGCAAGCCTAAGTTCTCCTTCTTGGACGGCCCTATAACAGCGAACAACCCTATGGGCGTTCATCACGCATGGGGGAGGACCTACAAGGACATATATCAGAGGTTCCGGGCCATGACCGGCCACGAGCTTCGTTACCAGAACGGGTTCGACTGTCAGGGACTTTGGGTCGAAGTCGAGGTCGAAAAGGAGCTCGGCTTCAAGTCCAAAAGGGATATAGAAAGATATGGGATAGAGAGGTTCGTGGAGAAGTGCAAGGAGAGGGTGCTGAGGTTCTCCAAGGTTCAGACCCAGCAGTCCATAAGGCTCGGATACTGGATGGATTGGGAGAACTCCTACTACACGATGTCGGACGAGAACAATTACACCATATGGTATTTCCTCAAGAAGTGCCATGAGATGGGATACATATACAAGGGGCACGACGTCATGCCCTGGTGTCCGAGGTGCGGCACTGGGATATCCGACATGGAGATAGCCACCGAAGGGTACAGGGAGATCGAGCATCTGAGCATATACCTGAAGTTCCCCCTCCTGGACCGTCCGGGGGAGAGCCTCCTGGTATGGACGACGACCCCCTGGACCCTGACGTCGAACGTGGCAGCGGCGGTGCACCCCGAGCTCACCTACATAAGGGTCCGCCAGAACGGCGAGGTCTATTACCTCGCCGAGGCGAGGAAGGAAGTGCTCAGGGGCGATTACGAGGTCTTAGGTAAGCTCAGGGGCGAAAAGCTCTTAGGCCTCAGGTACAGGGGGCCTTACGACGAGCTTGAGGTCCAAAGGGGCGTGGAGCATAGGGTGATCCCCTGGAGGGAGGTGAGCGAGGCCGAGGGCACGGGCATAGTCCACATAGCCCCCGGATGCGGTAAGGAGGACTTCGCCTTGAGCAAGGACTTCGGCCTGGCCGTGATAGCGCCCATAGATGACCTCGGAGTCTTCTCGGAAGGCTTCGGCCCGCTTGCAGGGAGGGAGGCCTCCGAGGTCTCGGAGGAGATCGTCCGGGACCTCAAGGAGAAGGGTCTGCTCTACTCCACCGAGATGTACGCACATAGGTACCCCGTATGTTGGAGGTGCGGGACCGAACTTCTCTTCAGGCTCGTGGACGAGTGGTTCATCTCCATGGACGAACTCAGGTGGCGCATAATGGAGGTTGCAAAGCAGATAAGGTGGCTTCCGGAGTTCGGGTTGGACAGGGAGCTCGACTGGCTCAGGAACATGGGAGATTGGATGATATCCAAGAAGAGATATTGGGGCCTGGCCCTCCCCATATACGAATGCCCCCAATGCGGGAGCTTTCAGGTGATAGGTGGAAAGGAGGAACTTAAAGAGAGGGCGGTGGAGGGATGGGAGAAGTTCCAGGGACATTCCCCCCACAGGCCCTGGGTCGACTTCGTGAAGATAAGGTGCCCTGAGTGCGGCTCCCTGGTCCCCAGGATACCGGATGTCGGGAACCCCTGGCTGGACGCCGGGATAGTTCCCTTCTCGACCCTAAGGTACCTTGAGGACAGGTCGTACTGGGAGAAGTGGTTCCCCGCCGACTTCATAACTGAATGCTTCCCTGGCCAGTTCAGGAACTGGTTCTATGCGATATTGGCCATGAGCACCGTCCTGGAGAACAGGCCCCCCACAAAGCTCATCCTCGGGCATGCTCTCGTCAGGGACGAGAAGGGCGAGGAGATGCACAAGAGCAAGGGCAACGCCATATGGTTCGACGAGGCCGCCGAGAGGATGGGCGTGGAGGTCATGAGGTGGATATTTGCGAGGCAGAACCCATTCGTCAACCTCAACTTCGGCTATACGGTCGGGGAGGAGGTCAAGAGGAAGCTTCTGACCCTTTGGAATTCGTACGGGTTCTTCGTGACCTATGCGAACGTCGATAAGATAAACCCCCTCTCCTACGAACTTCCCCTCCAGAACCGCTCCCTCCTCGACAGGTGGCTCATAGCCAAGCTCCAGCTTTTGGTGGGAACATCCAGGGAGGCCTTGGAGCAATATAACGTCATGGCCCTCACGAGGGCTGTTGAAGACTTCCTGGACGACCTTTCGAACTGGTACATAAGGAGGAGCAGGAGGAGGTTCTGGAAGGGGGAGGACGATACGGACAAGAGGGCCGCATATAAGACCCTCCACGAGGCCCTGGTCACCTTGGCCAAGGTGATAGCCCCTGTGCTTCCTTTCCTCTCCGAGGAGATCTACCAGAACCTCGTAAGGAGCGTGGACCCATCTGCTCCCGAGAGCGTGCACCATTGCGATTATCCGGAACCCGACGAAAGCCTGGTGGACCACAAGCTACTTCAGGATATGGACCTCGTCATGAGGCTCGTCAGGATGGGGAGGGCCGCAAGGAAGGAAGCTGGGGTTAAGGTCAGGCAACCTCTCTCCCGCATATGGGTGTTCGTGGACGAGAAGGAGAAGGAGGCGGTGGAGACCTTCAAGGATCAAATTTTGGAGGAGTTAAACGTAAAGGAGATCTCCTTCTTGGAGCACCCTTCCGAGGTGAGGAAATGTTCGGTGAAGCCGAACCTCCCCCTCCTAGGCCCCAAGTACGGAGGTGATCTCCCGAAGGTCCGCAGGGCCTTGGAACTCCTGGACCCTGAGGAAGTGGCGACGAGGGTGGCCGAGGGTAGGAAGGTCCCCTTGGACCTCGACGGACGTAGGGTCGAGCTCCTCCCCGAGGAGGTCTTGGTCGAGATGGAGGCCAAGGAGGGCTTGAAGGTCTTAGAGGAGGATGGGTACGTAGTTGCCTTGGACACCCGGATAACCGAGGAGCTTAAGGACGAGGGGCTGGCCAGGGAACTTGTACGTAGGATCCAGAACCTCAGGAAGAAGGCGGGCTTTAACGTCACGGACAGGATAGTGCTCTCATACAGGGCGCCGGAGAGGCTCAAGAGGGCCTTGAGGAGGTTCGGGGATTACGTGATGGCGGAGACCTTATGTCTGGAGATGAGGGAGGGGGAGCCCGAAGGGGAGGCGTGCTCCGCCGAGAGCATAGAGGGGCTGGAGGTCCAACTGGGCATATCCCGGGCGTCCGGGAGCCATAGTTAGGGAGGTAAGGTTATGTGGAGCGAGGAGGAGCTTAAGTACTTCGAACAGCTCATACTGAAGAGGAGGGAGGAGATACTTCGGAACCTCAGGCATTTTGAGGAACATACCCTCTTCTCCTCCGTGCGGGACCAGACCGGGGACATAGCGGATGTTCCCGACCAGGGGACGGACACTTTGGAACAAGAAAAGACGGTGCAGATAGCAACCAAGGAGGGGAGGTACCTCTACCACCTCAACGAGGCCTTGGAGAGGATCCGTAACGGCACCTTCGGAATATGTCGCAAGTGCGGGGGTAGGATAAGCAAAGAAAGGCTGGAGGCGGTCCCGCACGCCACATTATGCATAAAGTGCAAGATGGAGGAAGAGGAAGGGAGCAGGAGGAGGTAGAGATTCGCAAGGAAATCTGGATAGCCCTCTGCGTCCTGGCCCTGGACCAGGTATCCAAGCTCGTGGTTTCGGCCTTTATGTCGCCGGGAGATTCCGTGGAAGTGTTGGATTCCTTCCTTCGGCTGACCTATGTGCATAATCCCTATGCTGCCTTTGGGATAGCAGTGGGCCCACCGAAGCTACATTTCCTCTTCTCCTCGCTCGCCCTTGGGGTGGTGGTATGGGTCCTGTTGCGCTCCGGCTCCGGGCTCCAACGGCACGCCCTGGCCCTCGTCCTGGGAGGCGCCTTGGGGAACATCCTGGACAGGCTGAGGATGGGTGAGGTCGTGGATTTCTTGGACGTAGGGATAGGGACGCATAGGTGGCCGGTGTTCAACTTGGCCGATCTCGCCGTCACCGGTGGTATCGTCCTGTTGGTATGGGGATATGTCGGAGGAAAGGATAGAGGTTGAGGTAGGTGAGGATGGTCTCGGGGTGCGGTTGGACGTATATCTGGCCGGTATCGCAGGTTCGAGGTCCGCTGCTCGCAGGTGGATACTTAAAGGCTGCGTGGAAGTGGAGGGAAGGAAGGCGAAGCCCGGCCTACAGCTCGTGCCGGGGATGCGTATAAGGGTCCTCCCCCCCGAGCCTGAGCCCTTGCTTCCGTATCCAGAGGAGCTACCTCTGGATATTTTGTTTGAGGACCAGTACATCATCGTGTTGAACAAGTCCCCCGGCATTCCCGTGCATCCCGGAGCGGGAAGGAAGGAGGGGACCTTGGTGCACGCGCTCCTCGCCCACTGTGCGAACATATCCGAGGTCGGAGAGCCGACGAGGCCGGGGGTTGTGCACAGGTTGGACAAGGACACATCGGGAGTTATGGTCGTGGCGAAGACCGAGCAGACCCACAGGATGCTCTCGGAAGGTTGGAAGGAAGGGAAGGTGTTCAAGAGGTACCTGGCCGTGGTTTGGGGAAGGCTTCCGCAGCGCAGAGGCTATGTGGACGCTCCCATCGGCAGGCATCCGAGGGACAGGAAGAGGATGGCGGTGGTAGAGGGGGGGAGACCAGCAAGGACGGAGTACGAGGTCCTGGAGGAGTCCGGGTTCCTGAGCCTGCTGGCCGTCTATCCCAAGACGGGGAGGACCCATCAGATAAGGGTGCACATGAGCCATCTGGGCCATCCGGTCTTCGGGGACCCGAAATATGGAGGGAGGACCAAGAGGCTCGGAGGGTTACCTCCCAGGGAAAGGAGGAGGGCCGAGGAGCTTCTCGACATCGTGCCACGCCAGGCCCTGCACTCGGAGGTGCTGGGGTTTGTGCATCCTGTGACCGGGGGATATATGGAATTCAGGGCCGAGCCTCCCGAGGACATGAGGAAGCTTTTTGAGGAGCTGGGATGGGGTACCTGAGGGACCTCCTTTTGATGGTCTGCGCCCTCCTTCTGCAGTCCACCTTCGGACCGAAGCTGAGGATAGGATGGGTCGTTCCGGACTTCGTGGTGCTCTCCGTCCTCTGTGGGGCGCTCTCGAGGGGGGAGGTGTGGGGCACATCTCTGGGCTTCCTCGGAGGATTCTTCCTCGACATCTACTCCCCCGACCTCTTCGGTCTGAACGCCTTCTCCCTCTCGATCGTCGGATTCGTAGGAGGGAGGGGGAGAGGAAGGGTGGGGACGGAGTACCTCCTCGTGCAGGCTGGAGCCTGCGTAGCTGCGGTCCTCCTGCACGATGGGATATACATCTTCTTCCTGGAAAAGGGGAACATGCTCGGTTGGCTCTCTCGGATGGTGGTCGAGGCATTGCCCACGGCCCTCTATACCGCCGCTGTAGGCGTGGGAATATCGGCCGCAAGGTCCCTGGCCCTCGGAAGGAGGCTCATATATGCCTGAAGATAGGATAAGGAGGAAAGTCCTTGTGGGGGGGATGTTGGGGGCGTTCGTACTGCTCTGGCTCCGCACCTTCTCCCTCCAGATAGTGCACGGGGACTACTACAGGAGGCTTTCGGAGGAGAACAGGGTCAGGGTAGAGCCGATAGAGGCCCTAAGGGGGCCGATATTGGACAGGAACGGCGATGTGCTCGTGGAGAACAGGCCGTCTTACACGGTGGCGGTCTTACCCTCCCCCTGGCTGGACTCCACCTTAGCCCTTCTGAGCGAGCTTACAGGTATAAGCGCGGAGGAGATAAAAAGGAGGGCCTCGGCCCAGAGGAGGTGGCCCCGCCAACCCGTCAAGGTGAAGCGGGACCTTCCGTTTCCTATGTTGGCCTCCATAGAGGAGAGGAGGTACGAGCTTCCAGGGGTGATATATCAGATAGAGCCGAGGCGCTCCTATCCCTTCGGGGACCTGGCGGCGCACGTCCTGGGCTACGTCGGGGAGCCCACCCGCAGGGAGTTCGCGAGGCTCGCAAGGGAGGGTTACCTCTACGGGGAGCTCGTGGGGAGGAGCGGGGTGGAACTTTATTACGAACGACTCCTCCACGGGAGGCCAGGGGCCAGGTACGTCGAGGTCGACGCCTTCGGAAGGGAGGTGAGGGAGCTATCCCGCCGTGACCCAGCCCCTGGAGCTAAGCTTTATCTTACTTTGGACCTGAGGCTTCAGGAAGTTGCGGAGGAGGCGTTCGGGGACGGGAGAACGGGAGCATTGGTAGCCCTTGACCCGAGGAACGGGGAGATATTGGCCATGGTGAGCAGGCCGAGCTTCAGCCCCGAGCTCCTCAGTGGAGTGTTGTCCGAGGACCTCTGGGAAAGGATAAGATCTGACACGACCTATCCCCTTCTCAACAGGGCGGTCCAGAGCTCCTACCCCCCAGGCTCCTCCCTGAAGCCCCTCACCGCCATCGTCGGGCTGGTCTCAGGGATAGATGACGAGGACTTTGTTCCTTGCTGTGGATCGCTCAGGTTCGGGGATAGGGTCTTCAGATGTTGGGGAAAACATGGAAGATTGGACGTAATAGGGGCCATAGCGCAGTCCTGCGATGTATATTTCTATCAGATGGCCGAGCACATGGATGTGGACATATGGGCTGAGTACGCCGAGGCCCTGGGCCTCGGAAGACCTACCGGGGTGGACCTTCCGGGGGAGGAGGAGGGATTGATCCCTTCGAGGGAGTATTATGGAAAGGAATGGGCCCAAGGGATCATGCTGAACTTGGCCATAGGACAGGGGGAGATATTGGTGACCCCCATACAGATGGCACGTTACGTCGGGGCCATAGCCACAGGTCGCCTTGTCAGGCCACATGTGCTCCTCAGGGTGGAGGAGCCGGACGGGAGGAGCTTCTCCGTGGAGCCCGAGGTCGAGGAAGTCCCCATCCCTCCGGATGTCCTTTCCGTCGTGAGGAAGGGGATGTTGGAGGCGGTGGAGGGGGAGGAGGGCACCGCCAGGGCAGCGAGGGTCCCCGGGGTGAAGGTGGCGGGAAAGACCGGAACCGCCCAGAATCCCCATGGGGAGCATCATGCGTGGTTCGTCGCCTTCGCCCCCTACGAGGACCCGACCATAGCCTTGGCTGTGGTCGTAGAACGTGCAGGATGTGGGGGTGCTGTGGCCGCCCCGATAGCCGGCAAGGTGCTTTCTGCCTATTTCTCCGAGATGATGGCAGGAGGTGCTCGGTGAGGGAAACCGGGTGGGGAATACTCCTTCCCGTCCTTTCGCTGCTCGTCTTGGGGACTTTGGGCGTATACAGTGCCACGAGGGGAGTGGAGGCCTTAAGGCACACCCTCCCCCAACATATCCTTTTCATATGCCTCGGGCTCGGGGTCATGGTCTCGGTCTCCCTGATACCTCCGAAGGTGCTCTATTCCTTGGCATGTCCACTTTATCTTGCATCCCTCATATCCCTCATCGCCCTTTTGGCCCTGGGGACGCCCGTAAGGGGGGCGGTTAGATGGTTCTCCTTGGGGAGCTTCCACGTACAGCCGTCCGAACCTGCCAAATTCTCCCTCATTTTGGCCCTCTCCAGATTCTTGGAGGACAGGAGGACGGACCTCAGGAAGGTGAGATGGATAATTCCGCCGGTTTCTATGGCGGGCCTGTTTTCCTTGCTCGTCCTCCTGGAGCCGGACCTCGGGACCGCCCTCTCGATAGCTTTCCTCCCCGTTGCCATGCTTTGGTGGGCCGGGATGTTGCCGGTGCACCTTTTCCTGCTTATGTCGCCAGTTATCAATGGCTTATGTGTCCTCATATGGGTCCTCACCGGGAACGCCCTGCCCTGGGGAGCGTTCGTCGTGGTCCTGACCGTCGTCCTCCTGCTGTACAGGCCCAGGTTCTTCCATCTCATCCTATGGACCGCCTTGCATATAGGGATCGCAACTGCTGTACCTTCGCTCTGGGAGAGGCTGTACGATTATCAAAGGAGGAGGATAATCGCCTTCCTCAACCCTGGCTCAGATCCCATGGGAGCAGGTTACCAGGTCCTGCAGTCCAAGGTGGCGATAGGTTCCGGAGGGTTCTGGGGGAAGGGGTTCATGAAGGGAACCCAGACGGGGCTCGCCTTCGTCCCGGCCCGACATACGGACTTCATATCGGCCGTAGTGGGGGAGGAGTTGGGACTTTTTGGGATGAGCCTCGTCCTTGCGCTCTTCGGGATGCTCATATGGAGGAGCATGAACCTGGCCGGGAGCGTGAGGAGCAGGTTCTTGAGCTTCTGCATCGTGGGAGCTGCTTCGCTGTGGGCCTTCCAAGCGACGGTGAACATCGGGATGGCCCTGGGAATCATGCCCGTTACGGGCCTCCCGCTGCCGTTCTTGAGCTACGGTGGTTCTTCCATGCTGACCCACATGGCGTTGGTGGGGTTGGTGCTCAACGCAGGGCTACATAGGTACGAATACTGACGAGCAGAAGGACGGGTAAGGCAGCGCTGGACCCGAGGTAGTCCGTCAGGAAGCCTCGGGAACTCACAGAGGATCGAGCTTGCCAGTTTCAGCGGAATGGGCTCCTGTCAAGCCTCCTAAGGTGTATGCAGGCTCTGACGGCGTACACGGCCGTTGTGGCCAAGGAGTGAGATAGCATGAACGGTAAAGCAAGCTGAGGATGGTTTAGGAGGCTTAGACCTATCATGTAAAGCACATACATATTCCTCCTGCCGTCTATCCTGGCGAAAACCCTGTCGAAACGGCTGTAATCCGTCAGGGCTATCCCTGTCACAGCCCTGAACTGCATGTACACATGCCTTGTAAAGCTGTCCGACACGAGGAAGGCCATAAGCAGTACCAGCTCCCTCCATCCTCCATATCCATGTGCGATAAGCGAAAGCCCGAACGCTGCATACCAAACCTGCTCGAAGAGCATATCGAAACTGTGCTCCATATGGCCGAGCTTTGTCAGAATACCCCTGACCCTGGCTAACTTGCCGTCGACCCCGTCCAGCACACCTGTCAGATAGGCTAATATAGAGCCCATTCTGAAGTGGCCCGTCAGAAACAGGGCCGAGCATATATATGCTAGGACGTTCGTCAGGATCGTTACGTGGTTGGGCGTGATCGGGGTATCCGCTATGAGCTTGGTTATAGCGTTCTCGACCGGATGGTTCATCTTGGACGTGAAGTGCTTGCCCTTCCCGATACGGCCGAGGAGGATACCCTTACACCTTTCCAAGCTCGTCCGGTCCGCTAAGTCCATGCATAGGGGTTTAGAGGACCTCTTAAGCTCGGCATCGTAAACCGAGCTCGATTCCAGGTCTACGACCTCGACCCCACCCTCATATAGTCTCTCGACAAGCTCGTCCACGGAGGATGAGCCCTCAAGAGCAGCCACGGTGGCTTCATCTACGAGAGCTAAGCCAGAGAAACCTCCCTCACCGGACGGCAGTCTGAACCTCGGTTCGACGGGCGGTTTTGAGTCCACCAAGACCGTAGGTCCGTTCCTGCCGGCTAAAAGTCTGACAGCCGACTCCTCAAATACGTAGCATCCTAAAGATAGGATGAATCGCTCTTTGAACAGGCCCTTAAGCCTGCTCAACCCCTCAGATAGACGGACGGCCCCAACCAGATTCATCCTTATGGGGATATCCCACCTAAACACGGCATCCTCGACCTCATCCACGTCGCTGCAGATTATCGTAACCTCTTCGACCCCTCCCCTTGCTAAGGAATGTATAGCTCTAACGATCACCGGAACGCTGTACAGCTTGGCGAGCGCTCCTCTGCTCAGCTCTTCCACCGCTAAGATCGCAGCTTTCAAGGCTCATCCCCCCGGTAGAACGGCCTCAGCGAGCATAAGGTCTTCAGACATATCCACGTCCATCCAGAAGCAGCCTGTCACATCTACTGCCTTGAAAACTTTATCCCTCAGGGTGGATCTGACGACGTCCGATAGGGTTAAGCTGTGCACGCTCTTCGAAAGCCTATGAGCCAGCTCTACGAACTCCCTGTCCACGATGAAGAAGCCCGTGTCGACTGCGTTCCAGCGGGATACATGCTTGCCTATGTCGACTATATAACCCTCGGCCGATACGAGGACCTTGGTAGCCTCGGCGATGTCCCTCAGATATTTCGGCCTTCTATCCACAGCTAAGCTTAAGGGTTCACCCTCGTCTATGAGGGCCTCCAGAAGCCTGCGCTCGAACAGGTGATCGGACATAGTGAGGATCAGCTTCTCGTCAGCTTGCAGCAGCGCCTTAGCCAGGCTCACCCCGTTACCCCTCTGGTACTCATCGTTAAGGGTCCATCTGACCTTTAAACCTGGAACTCTGAGTTCCTTAAGGAACCTGATCAGACTCTTCGCATTATATCCCACGACAACGAGCACCTCTGAGACCCCACAGCTGGCTAAACCATCTATCACATGCCGTATCAAGGGTTTACCTTTAACCGGCAGTAAAGGTTTAGGTCTATCCCCTAACACCGATCTGAGCCTGGTCCCCTCTCCAGCTGCCAACACTACGGCCTTCAAACGAATCCCTCCTTAAAACAGTCGGACTATCCGATCTACACCTCCGAGGAATATCGCCACGCCTATCGCCACGAGCAGGGCACCGCTTATAAGTTCCACCGTCCTAAAGTTGCGACGCATCCGTCCGAGGACCGAAAAGAAGGAGTTTATGGCCAGGGCGGAGGCCAAGAAGGGTACACCCAGACCCAAAGCGTACCAGGCCAAAAGCCACACCCCCTGGGTTAAGGTCTCCTCTGTGGCAGCGTAGGCCAGTATAGCTCCGAGTATGGGCCCGACGCAGGGGCTCCACCCGAAGGCGAAGGCCACCCCCACGATGAAGGCTCCCACAAGGCCCGTGGGCCTCCCCCTCGTCCCCAGCCTCCTCTCGTAGTCCAAAAACGGCATCCTGAAGAGCCCCATAGTGTGTAGGCCGAGCATCACCACGATGATCCCTGCTATTTTTGTCAGGAGCCGAAGCCTGGAGAGGAGGAACCCTCCGAGCGTCGTGGCCGTGGCCCCCAACAGTACGAACACCATGGAAAAGCCCAACACGAAGGCCGAGGCGTGCCACACGGTCCTGAGTACGACCTCCCCCCTCCTTCCCTCCCTTATTTCCTCTAAGGAACTCCCGGATATAAAGGAAAGGTACGCCGGGACGAGCGGCAGGATACAGGGTGAGAAGAAGGAGAGGAGGCCCGCAAGCAGCGCACCGAGCCAGGTTACGGATTCTACTCCCATTCTATCGTACCCGGAGGTTTATGGGTCACATCGTAGAGCACCGCCCCCACCCCTGGGACCGAGAGCACCGCCTCGGCCATCTCGTGGACGGCCTCGAGGGGGAGCTTGGCGAACTGCGCTGTCATCGCCTCCTGCGAGCATACGGGCCTGAGGACCACGGTCTCCCCCCCGTCCCCGAGGGGCACGAGCACCACCGGCATCTGCCAGACCTCCCTCTCAAGGCCCCACCCCCTCAGGACCTCGTGGGCCCTGAAGTCCGCCTCCCTCAAAAGGTCCAACCTCTCCCTCGTGAGGGTAGCCCTCATCGGCCTCCTGGCCTTAAGAGGGGTCAGTTCCCAGACCACACGGTTCACACCTTCGACCGAGTTCGTGATAGAGGTCGAAACCTCCTCCAAGGTCCCCCAGTCCGCCTCCCCCGAGATGAGCACAGGATGTGCGTAGGTGCGGAAGTCCCCCTGGACCCCCACGCTCCTTATGGGTAGGACCTCTGCCTCGAGCCCGAACTTATCCGCCACTTTTTCAACCCCTTCGGAAAGTTCCTCGGGGAAGGGGAAGCCCTTCCCGTCGGAGCAGAGGACTCTCACGGCGAGCCCCGGACCGGGAAACGGGTGCCTCCAGACCACATCCTCGGGAAGCCCCAGCCTTTCGCCCACCCTCCTGACCTCGTCCTTGTAGAGCTGGGAAAGGGGCTCCACCACCCTCCCCTCCTCCAGGAGCCTCTTTATGGCCTCCACACGGTTGTGGTGGGTCTTTATGACCGCCGAGTTCCTCGTCCCCCCGGACTCTATGGTGTCGGGGTATATGGTCCCCTGGCCGAGCACCCATTCCTCGGGGTTGAGGCCGAGGGCGTCGGCCTCCCTCCTCATGACCCTTACGAAAGTCTCCCCTATGCGCCTCCTCTTCTCCTCGGGGTCCACAACCCCTTCCACCGCCCTCAGGAAGTCCTCGGAGGCGTCCACCGTGTGCACCCTTCCGAAGGTTCCGAGCGTCCCCTCGACCTGCTCCCTCTCCCCCTTCCTGAGGAATCCGTTGTCCACGAAGAGGCCATATACCCTGTCCTTTCCCAGGACCTTGGTCAGGAGCACGAAGGAGACCGTGGAGTCCACCCCACCTGAGACCAAGAGGAACACCTTCCTTCCCCCCACCTTCCTCCTTATCTCCTCCTCTATCCCCTCCAAGAACCTCTCCATGTCCCAGGTCCTCCGTGCCCCGCACACCTCGAGGAAGTTGTCCAGGACCCTCATGCCCTTCGGAGTGTGGGTCACCTCGGGGTGGAACTGGAGGCCGTAGAGCTTCCTCTCCGGATCCCCCATAGCGGCCACGGGACAGTCCGGGGTCCGGGCCAGCACCCTGAAGCCCGGAGGTACCCTCACCACTTGGTCCCCGTGGCTCATCCAGACGGTCTCGGAAGGACCGAGGCCCCTGAGTACTTCGTCCTCCTCTAAGACCTGGAGCCTTGCGACCCCGTACTCCCTCGTCCCTCCGGGCCTCACCTCCCCTCCGAGCACGTATGCCATGAGCTGGTGGCCGTAGCATATCCCGAGCACCGGAACCCCGAGTTCCAGCACCTCCTCGTCGAAGGGAGGGGCTTCAGGATCGTACACGCTCGCAGGCCCCCCCGAGAGCACTATCCCCTCGACGTCCTGCAGCCGCCGGGGGGAAGCGTCTGAGGGGAGTATCTCGGCATATACCCTCAGCCTGCGTATCCTGTCCGCTATGAGGTGGGCGTACTGCCCTCCGAAGTCGAGTACAGCTATCATCGCCAGTCCAGCTCCTCAAGAGGAGAAGTCCCCATTCACCTCCTCCTTTCCCGTTTGGTCCTCCTCCTCGGCCTCGCATCCTCCACGAGCTTGAAGTCAACCTGCCTCAGGAACTCGTCCGCCCTCACGACCTGGACGTATACCCTCTCCCCGACCGAGAACCTCCTCCCCTTCCTCTCCCCCCTGAGGCAGTAGTTCCTCTCGTCGAAGTAATAGTAGTCGTCCACCAACGACTCCACGTGCACCAGGCCCTCGACGTAGAAGTCCTCGAGCTCCACGAAGAAGCCGAAGGGACGGACCGAGGATATTATTCCCCAGAACCTCTCCCCCAGCCTCTCCTTCATGAAGGCCACCCTCTTCACGTCCACCGAGGCCCTCTCGGCCTCGTCCGCTATCCACTCCCTGTCCGACAGGTGAGCGCCCATGTCCTGAAGGGACTCCGCCAGCTTCCCCTTTTTCTCGTCGTCCAGCGTCCCCCTCAGTACCTCCTTGAGGACCCTGTGGACCAGAAGGTCGGGGTAGCGCCTTATGGGAGAGGTGAAGTGGGTGTAGACATCGCTTGCGAGGCCGAAGTGGCCTATGTTGTAGGGGGAATATACCGCCCTCTTCATGGACCTGAGCAGGAGCTCCCTGACCACAGGTTCCTCCGGCCTCCCCTCGACCTCCGAGAGGAAATCCTGGAGGTACTTAGGGTCCTTCGCCTTGTCCGGACGGAAGCGGTATCCGAGGGCCCTTGCGAACCTTGCGAACTCCTCAAGCTTTTCCGTGTCCGGCCTGTCGTGGACCCTGTAGAGGAAGGGCACGTCCCTCTCGGAAAGGTACCTCGCTACGGTCTCGTTAGCCAGGAGCATGAAGGATTCTATGAGCTTATGGCTGTCGAGCCTCGCCCTCCGCCTTATCTCCAAGGGGGTGCCGTACTCGTCCAAGAAGACTTCGGGCTCGGGGAGGTCGAAGTCTATGGCCCCCCTCCTGTGCCTCTTCTCCATGAGGGCCTTGCTTAGGCGGTCCATGAGCCCGAGCATCTCCCTGAACTCCCAGGCCGGCCCGGCCTCCTCCATCCTCCCCTCTATCGCAGCCTGGACCTGAGCGTAGTTCAGCCTGGCCCTGCTCCTTATCATCCCCTCGGTTATCCTGTACCCCAGGACCTCCCCGTCCTCGGTTATGTCGAAGAGCACGCTGAGGGTCAGCCTGTCCTCGCCGGGAAGCAGGGTGCATAGGTCCCCCGAGACCCTCGGGGGGAGCATGGGGATGGCCCTGTCCACGAGGTACACGCTCGTGCCCCTCCTGTAGGCCTCCCGGTCCATCTCCCCCCCCTCCCTCACGTAGTAGCTCACGTCCGCTATGTGGACCCCGAGCCTGTACACACCGTCCCCTAAGGCTTCCAACGAGACAGCATCGTCGAAGTCCTTCACGTCCTCCGGGTCGACCGTCACGGCTGGGAGGTCCCTGAGGTCCTCCCTCCCGAGGACCTCTTCCGGAGGAACCTCCTCGGGGAGGGATTCCGCCTCCCTTAGGACCTCCGGTGGAAATTCTTCGGGAAGTTCAAATTCCTTTATTATGGAAGCCACGTCTATCCCGGGCTCCTCCGGATATCCGAGAACTTCGGTTATCCTTCCCTCCAAGGCATGGACGCTTCCGCCCTCCACCTCCACCACCACCTTCTGTCCCTCCCTGGCCCCGTCGCCCGAGACGTACACCACCGGGAACCTCGGGTCGTCCGGGAGCACCGTGCCGGACCTGTACACCCCCACGAGCTGCCTCACGGCCCTCTCCACGACCTGCAGGACCTTTCCCTCGGGTTTCGTCCCCCTCCTCCTCTTGTACACCTGCACCACGACCTTATCGCCGTGGAGGGCTGGACCCATGTCCTCGGACCTCACGAATATATCAGGGCCCTCGGGCTCCCGGGAGACGAACCCGAACCCGTCCGGATGCACATGGAGCCTCCCCACGATCCGGTTCGCCTCGTCCATCGGGCCGTACTTCCCTCCCCTGA
>QNCW01000014.1 GCA_003645885.1 Candidatus Latescibacterota bacterium
GCACCCGGATACCTGTGGAGGAGGTCCTCCAAAAATTCCTCGAACTTTGGGTCCGTCGAGAGGACGTCCAAGCACTCCCTGAGTATGCCTCCGTACCTCTTTGCGAGCCTTGCCATATCCGAAAGCTTCCTCATCTTGGCCCGATCCATCTCTATCCTCTTCAACCCCGAACGTATGGCACCTTCGGTTTGGGCGACCGCCCTTATGGCCTTTATCACGGCCCTCCTCTCGTATTCGTAGAACTTCGTCGTGTCTCCACGTTCTAAGGCATATCCTGCCAGGCGATGGTATGGAAGTGGGTCTGCGGTGCCTGCATCCATCGCCCTTCTATATGCCCCCATGGCCTCTTCCCTCTTCCCCCTCTGCTCGTATATCTCGGCGATCCTTATCCAGGGTTCGCCCCAGAGGGTGTCCCTCAGGGAGGCCTCGTGATATGCTCTAAGCGCATCGTCGAACATCCCCAGCCTCCTGTACGCCTCCCCGAGTCCGAGCCACGCCCTCTTATCGTCCGGTTGTGTTCGGACCAGGCCCTTTAAGGCCTCTACCGTTCCCTCCCAGTCCCCCCCCATCCTACATGCCTCGGCTAAGAGGGCCAGGAGCTCCGGGTCCTCCGGATGTGACCTCAACATATCTTTATATATCCTTTGAGCTTCCTTCCACCTCCCCTCGGCCTCATAGGACTCGGCGATCCTCCTTAGGGCGAGCCTGTCGCCGGGCACGGCCCTGAGGAACTTCCCGTAGACCTCCCGCACCTTATCGTACCTGAAGTGGTCCCTGTAATATCCCGCCGCAGCGTCGAAGACCTTCCTCTCCTTGGGGAACCTGACCATAAGGGTATCGTAGAGCGCAAGGGCTTCCTTCGTCCTTCGGTGGTACCTGTAGAGCATTGCCAGGTCGAGCCCGACCTGGACGCTGTCCGGCTGAAGGTTATAAAGCTTCCGGTAGACCCTCAGGAGTCCATCGAAGTCCTCCTTCTGCCTGTATGCGGCAGCTTGAAGTCTGAGGAGGTTCGGCTCTTCGGGGGAGATCTTGAGGGCTTCTTCCACAAATATCAAAGCAGAATCAGCCTTCCCCTCCTTAAGGAGAAGGGCCGCCAAATTGTGGAGGGGCCTTACGTCCCCCGGCAGAAGTTCCACGGCCCTCCGGAAGCGCTCCTCGGCCAATTCGATGTCGTCCTTCCTGTACGCCACGACGCCGGAGTTGAAGTACGCCGTACCCAGGACCTTTTTGTAATCGGGGTCGAAGGGATAGGCCCGGACTGCCCTCTCTAAGGCCGGGATGGCCCTCTCGTAATCCCCAGCCTGCAGGTATACTGCGCCGAGCTGGGCGTACATCGCCGGGTCCTGGAACCTCTCGGATGCCCTCTCCAATATCTCCGCAGCCCCGATCCAGTCGCCTATCTCCGAGTGGGCCTTTGCTGCCAAGATGTAGGCCTCCTTAAGGCCGGGGTTCTCATCTACCGCCCTGTCTAAGAGCACCACGGCCCTGCTGTAGTCCCCCTGCCTCAGGGCCTCCCTTCCCTCCTCCAAGGTTCCGGAAAGGCAGGGGATGGACAGGACCGTTGTTAAGAAGATAAAGTTCATCTCGGACTTACGGCCTTCTTCCAAGGGCTTTCGTTGCCCGATGTGTCCACGGCCCTGACCTTGTACCAGTGTCCGGACGTCCCCGTCCTGTCCAGGAAGCTCCTTTCCTTTAAGGGCTTCTGGTTTAGCCTCGTAAAGACGCCCGTGGGGATGTCCGAGCGGTAGACGTAGTACCCCGCAAGGTCGGGGTCCGCCACCCTGCCCCAGGTTATGAGCACTCCTTTGGGGGTTACCTTGGCCACTATGTTGCGTGGAGGTGCAGGGGGCACATGGTCCCTCGCCTCAAGCCTGACCTCCCTGCGGGGGCTCTCGTTTCCGGCCTTGTCCACGGCGACGACCGAGTAAGTGTAATTTCTCCCCTTGACTATATCCCGATCGGTATAAGTATGGACCTCGGGTCCGAACTCCCCCAGAAGCGAATCGGCCTTCCCCTGTTCCCCTCTGTAGAGCCTGTAGGAAACGAGGTCCAAAGACGTGCTTCCCCCCCATACGAGCTTTATCCTTCCGTCGGGCAACGTTCTGGCGTTGAGGTAGCTCGGAGGTTCGGGAGGCTTCCAGTCGGGAACCTTAACCAAGATCGGGTTCTTGGGGCTTTCGTTGAAAGCGGAATCCACGGCTGTCACTGCGACCCAGTAGCTCCTTCCCGGGGTCACGCCCTCCCCTTCGTCCCTATAGCTGGTCGCCGATGAGGGGAGCCTCTCTAAGTTGAGCCTCGGGAGCTGTTCCCTTATCTCGCCCCAGTACACGTTGTACCCCATGACATCCGCAGAAGGGGAACGGCTCCAAGTTATCCTCCTGCCCTCCGGTCCGACCGCAACCTTCACGTTCCCAGGAGGCTGGGGAGGTTCCCTGTCCTCCACGAGGATCGAGACTGCGTTAGAGCGCCTGCTCTCGTTCCCCGCAGAATCCACCGCAGTGACCCTGTAGTAGTAGATCCTCCCCGGAACCAACCTTCCGTCCTCGTAGAAGGGCATATCGGGGGGAAGCAAAGGCGATACCCTTCTGAAACCTCCCCTGAGGTCGAGGGACCGGTATACCCTGTATCCAGCAAGGTCCAACTCCAAGTTCCTCTGCCATGCGAGCACGACCTTCCCATCCCTGAACCTCGCCTCGAGCCCCTTTGGAACGGCGGGAGGGACGTTATCCACGGGCACGACCCTGACGAGCTTGGAGGGACGTCCCTCCCTCCCCAAAGGATCCACTGCGACGACGTAGTAAGTATAGCTCCTGCCGTTCCTAACCCAGACATCTGTGAAGGAGAAATCCTCCTTCTGCTCCCTCAGGATCACCTCGGTGTCCGCCCTCCTGAACTTCGCCTCCCCCGGTCCCTTCCTGTACACGAAGAACCTTATCGCCAAGTCCTGAGGGTCCCCCTTCCAGAGGGGATAAGACCACCTGAGGGTCACCTTGCCGTCCCCCGGCTCCGCCTCGAGCCCGGATGGGGCCAGGGGGATGCGCTCGTCCTTTTCGACCCTGCCCTCCAAGATTTCCCTCTGCCTTCCGAGACGGTCCACCAGGACTATCCTGTACCGATATGGACCAGGACCTGTGGCCGTAGTGTCCACGTAAAGCCTCCCTAAGACCCTCGCTACCCTCATATCCAAGAGCGAAAGTATGGACCCTCTGAAGGAGTCGCTCCTGAGCCTCCTGAGGACCTGGAATGGGTTGTCCGCATCCAAGGCCTCGGCAACCCACCTATATAAGTCTCCGAGGGCGGACTGAACCTCTTCTGGAGTCCTCGCACCACGGATCGGCTCCGGGGTTAGCTTTCGGAACTCCCTCTCTCCCGGAGCCCTCCTGTATACCTCAAATCCCCATCCAATCCTCGGGGTCCGGGAGAGCCATATATAGACTGTGTCACCCTTGGCCAGGAACAGGAAAGGAGGGGGTTCCTGAGCCCGGACGACCAGGGGAAGTAGGGCAGCCGATATTGCGAGCAAGATGTAGCGCATAGGTACCTCCGGGATATCCGTAAGCTTCTCAGCTTCTATAGCTAATCGCTGAGATTCTCAGCCTTAACGACATAGGTCCCTGCTATCTTGTCGTGCCATCCCTGCTTGTGTCTGTCAAATCCGACCCAGATGAAGCCGAGCAACAAAACTACCCCACTGGGGACATAGGATACAAGCCTCAACAGGGCTTTTCCCCAGGATAGCTTCCGACCGTCGCTTTCTACGATCCTGAGCCCGCATATCAACTTGCCGGGTGTGGCGGAAAACCTAACCCAGAAGAGGAAAAAATACGCTATCGGTATTATCGCCTTCCAGCCGGTATAGCTGACCTTAGCCGAGAAATCCGGGTTACCTTCCACCTGCGTAGCCCCGACGAAATAGCCGATAATTCCCAATATCATCCAGTCGATGACGAAGGCCAAAAGCCTTATCCAGAAACCTGCGTAGCGTAATTTGGGTGTCTCTCTATGAGTCTCCATAGTTTTAAACCATTGCACGATTTTGGGTATATCAGGGCGGACACGTAGGTCCACTCTCACCTCAGCCTGAGGACAGCCGTCCTGTGTGCCACATCCCCGTCGCCGTTGGTGGCCCAGAGGTCGACCTTCACCTGGGTCCATTCAGGTTCTATCCTCTTCATCCATACGAACGACGACCTCCCCCTCGGAACCTTCCGCCTCGAGGATACCACGCTCCACTTCCCGCCGTCGTAGGAACTTAGCTGGACCTCCACCTTCTCTATACCGGATTCTGGGTCGGACACGTACCAGGACGCCCTTATCCTGGGCGTGCCCTTGAGCATGGTCGCCTCGACCCTGAGCCACGATATCGTCGGAGGGGTGGGGTCCATGTACTCCGCCACTACACCCTCGGATTCCCCCGCAGGTCCAGTCTGGTCTAAGTAGTCAACCGCTCTCACGGATGCGTAATAGGTCTTTCCGGGGACCAGCCCGACGGAGACCTCCTTGTAGCACGGCCTTGCATCGAGGGATGTCCAGTCCCTCACCTGCTTTCCTCCCTTGGAGGTTCCCAGGGCATATTCGTACCTCTTCACCGTAGAGCTAGGCTCCACGCAGGTCCACTCTATCCTCAGCCTGTTGTGTCCGACCTGGGTCAGGGTTACCTTCCTCGGGGCGTCCGGCCTCTCGGATATCACAGTCACCGGCCCAACGCTTTCTACAGTCTCGAGGCCCTCGCCGTTCACGGCCCTCACGAACAGATAGTAAGTCTTCCCATGTGAGAGCATATGCTCCGGGATAATTATCCAGCCTATCCTCATGGGGTCAAGGGACCTCCAATCCGGGCTATCGGGAAGCTTAGGGGAGGTCCCTAAGAACATCCACAACCCCTCCACCCCCGTCTCTGGGTCGGTAGCCCTCACGTGGGCCCTGAAATCCCCCGGACGGAGGTACCTGGGAAGCGGATTGTGCTGGACGTCCGCCCCGAGCAGGACCCGAGGAGGGGTTATGTCCGGAGCCCTGAAGGAGTCTGCGTAGCTGGTCCTGAGTCCCGCCCCGTTTATGTAGGTCACCTCTAAGTAGTAGTTCCTTCCCCTTTCGAGGGATATCGGATGCTCCCATGTTAGGTTCTTAGCTGGGCTTAGGGACACCACGTGGTCCGAGAGTACGTCGTCCGTCCCTGGAGAGGTCCCGAGGTCGAGCCTCACCTCGGCTATGCCAGACTCCGGGTCCTCGAGCCCCTTGAATTCCATGATGAGCTCCCCTGCCGGGCTGTACCTCGCAGAAAGCGAAGGAAGGGGCGGGGGCGAGGTGTCCACCACGAAGGGACCTGCCACGGCCGGGTGGCCGACGTCCCCGTCCCTGTTCACAGCCCTCACGCTCAGGTAGTAGGTCCCACCATGCTCCAGCGAAAGCCCCGAAAGGAGCCTCACGGGAACGCCCAAGGTCGGCGCCATCCCGACCACCTCCGCACCGAGTCCGATGGCCTGGGGTGCGAGGAGCCTCATCTCCATCCCACCCTCGGGAGCACATGCGAAATCTATCCCCTCGGGCCACGGCTTCACGTCCGTCCCGCCGGGAGTGGTCCCTATCGCCACCTGGTAGCCTGCCACCCCTGACTCCGGGTCCTCTGCCCATGCGTCGAAGTTTATGTATAGCTTGTCGGTCCTGGGAACGTAGTCTTCCACGCTGACCGAAGGGGGCGAAGGTGGCGTAGGATCGTGCACCACCACGGGGACGGTGACGATATCGCTCATAAGGCCAGCTTTGTTCAGGGCGACGAGGTTTACGTAGCACGTGTCCACGAACACCAAAGGCTCGCCCATATACCTGTACTCCAATGCGGTCCCTGCGGACCTAAAGAGGTCCGGCGACCAGGAAGAGAGGGGCTCCCTCGTCACTGCGACCAGGTACTCCGATATTCCCGACTCCGGCTCCAGAGCCGGCCTCCACCTTATCCTCACCCCAGGTACCAGTCCTTCCCTCTCCACGACCGCCGTGAGCGAGGCTACAGCAGTTGCGAAGTCCTCCGGCTCCTCAAGCTCCGGAGGCTCGGGAGGCGTATGGTCGACTAAGATGGGGTCGGAGTATCCCTCCTCGCTTTCGAGCCCCTCCCCGTTTACGGCCTTGACACCTACCCTGTAGAGCCTATCGTGCTCGAGCTCCAGCCCCCTTATCGTGACCGAATCCTTCCTTCCCCATGCAGGGAGCCAGTCGGTTATGGGCTCCCACTCCGGAGGTTCGAAGGGTATGAGGGTGCCCTCTACCACCATGGTCCCGGCTTGGAAAATGGTCTGCGTCTGAGGTCCGGTGCTGGAGGTCCAGGTGCGGATCGTCCCGGCCGTGGTGCCGGCTCCGAAGGGAACGGCGGCATAGTTGATTATCCGCATACCGCCCTGCTGGAGCGTAGTTCCAGGGCCTACCGTCCCCGAGCTCCCTCCCACCTGCTGCCAGATCGAGCTTATCCTGGAGAAGGCTTCACCGTAGAGCTGGAAGAAGAAAGGTGTTGACCTGGTGTACCTGTACACCCTGTAGTAGTACTCCACCACGCCGGACTCGTCGTCCCGGGCCTCCCAGCTTGCGGTTATCTGCGTGTGGCTGGATATATAGGGAGCGGTCGAGACCACCGGGGTAGATGGAGGGGTGGTGTCCCCCGACATCTCCGAGCTTCCCACAGGGCCTGCGGGCTCGCTCCTCGGCCAGCCGGGGACGTCGAAGGAGAAGTCCGCAGAGCGCACGTTCGTGTACCCGGCAGGCCCCCTGGCACGGATGTAGAGGGTATTGCGATAACCGGTGACCGGGAAAAGCTCGGGGATGAAGAGCATCCTGAGCGACTTCCTGGTCCCCAGGCATATCCACTTGTCCGGAGCAGGTGGCCAACCTTGAGGGCGGAGCTGGTAGCTGAACTCGGTTATGTGGTCGGGATGCGAGGCGTCGAAGGATGCCTCAAAGTAGGCGCAGGAGGGACCCTGGTAGGTGCTCACGTGTATCTGCGTGACCCTGGGAACGTGCAGCATTTTCTCCGCCTGCTCCATCGTGCGCTCGATCCTTTGCAGGGCGTCCGTCCTTACCTGTATGGTGGTCGTAAGCATGGGGGATGAGGGCCCTCTTTCCGCATGAACGGCCTCTAACACGCCTGCATGCATGGATGCTTCCGCCATAAGGGGGGACATCTGGACCGCACTTATCGTGGAGAGGCGTAGGTTGGCTGCCTCTACGACCCTCTGGTTCCTGTACCTCAGGCGGTCGTAGAGGTCGTACAAGGTCTCGACGAGGTCCGCCTTGGCCTGGTAGAGCCTGTCCACTTTTGTCTCCAGGTTCTCCATAGCCGTGTTTATCGCCTCGAGCTTCTCGTTGAACTCGACCGCAAGGCTGTCCCTCAGGGCCCTCGCATCGTTCATGAGCTTCTGGTTCCCATCGTAAGGTATCTGATACCAGAGTTCGATTCCTGCATTCAGGCACGCCTGAACAAGCTCATTTCTGTTCATGGTGTTGATAACTCCCTCGGCATCCTGGTATCTTATATTCACGCTGTCAAGATTCGCACTGTAGAGCATGTAGAACTCCCACCACTTCCTGCGCAAGGTTAACTGCCTTATCTTCGTCGAGTCGAGTATCGCGATCCATGGGGAAGGAGGAAGTTGTGCAAACCGAATTCGATCTTCGTTGTCCCTCAGGTACTGCAGGTTGTCGTAGTAGTGCCAATACAGGTCCCTCAGGTAGTCAAGGTAGGAGGTGTAATAATCGTACATCCCGTCAAGTGCGAACTTGTATTCCCATCCTATCCTACCTGTGCAGTACTCCAGGTCTCTGCCCACATCATCAAGCTGGTCCCATATCTCATCTATCTGCTGCCTTATCCTTTCGTCCAAGTTCTCATATTCCTCCTCGGCCTGGGAGACGGTGCTTTTCTGGTTCTCCACCGTCCCTTCGTCCACGTCGAAGCCCAAGGACCTTACCTCCTCCTCCGTAAGCGTGTCGGCCCCGGAGGGAGCTATGTTCACCAATGTCACAGGGCTTGCCCCGATCTCGTATTCCTGCCCTGTGTCTATGTCTGGAACTTCTATTTCTATCCCCTCAAGCCGTTGACTTACTTCATCTAAAGTGTTCTGAAGCCGTTCGACCATACTCTGCATGAAAACGAAGTTTTCGTGTATAGTGCTCTCCCTCCCACTCTTTCCCGGGAGGTCGTCCAGGGCGTTCTCTATAACTCCTTCGAGGACGGGGATGTCGGAGACACCAACTTCTTCGTAGCCAAAGATGTGGATGACACCAGCTTCCCTCTCATCCTCCAGAGGGGCATACTTTTCCTGTCCCGTCGCCTCGGTTATCCAGTACACCCCAGCCCTGGCCCTCTGCTCCGGGGTGAGGGCGAGGGCGGCCTGCTTGGCTTCGTTGATGGCCTGCTCGACGGCCTGTTTAGCTTCCTTCATCTCCTCGGCCATTCCCTTGGCCTCATCTATCAGCCTGTCCATCTCCGGGTCCCTTCCGAACCCCGCATCCACGTCTCCACCCGAGGATATCTTGGCCCATACGCTCCCCTCCCAACTGAAGAACAGCACGTGCACCTCGAGCCCCGCAAGGCCGTAGATCTTGAAGCTGCTCGCATAGACGAGAGCACATTCCAACCAGCCTTCAGCTCCCGCCACTCCTCCCAAGACCTCCACCTCAACCCACGCCTTGAAGTAACCGCCCCAGGAGGTGAGGTCCTGACTTCCAGCTTCGATATACTTGTCCATGTACCATACCATGCCTTCGAAACCTGCCGACACCTCTACGATGAGTATGTCGAAGCTCTTTTCCACCTTCATGCTCACCATGAAGCCCGGAGACCCTATAAAAAGGTCGCTTTCGGCTTCGAAGAAGGAAAGGACGCTTACATCGAAGTGTCCGGTCACAGCCCAGGCGTCCGTGCCGTAGTAGAAGGCCTCTATGTTAGCGCCTCCCCTCAGCAGGTCGTAGATGTCCAGGGTGACGTTGATCTCCCCGGTGACGTATGCGCTCGTGAAGCCTATCGTAAGCCCTAAATTCCCTTCGAAGTGTCCCCTCATGGAGAGGAGGACCACGCTCGCATCTAAGCTGAAGTAGTTCTGAGAGATCGTCACAAGGGCTGCGCCTTCCACGAAATAGTCGTCTACGAAGGCCACCGTGCCGTAGAGGAAGGCGGCGAACTTCCCTGTGTCCTCCACTTTCTCCGAACCGAACCCACATAGATTCTTGACCACCTGTATGTCAGCCGGGTCGGGGTTGTAGAAGAAGCCTCCCCCGAACCCCGTCATGAACACCCCGGGTCCTACCGGAACTCTGACCGCACCTTCCACGAGCACGAACAGGCCGAAGCTGGCCTCCCCCCTCATATAGGCTATCTTGCCCGCAGCTCCGACCTCCACGGCCTTGAAGTCTCCATGGCCGGCGAAGGCCAGCTTCCACCCCTCGCTCGTGGTTATGTACTGGAAGTCCAAGGAAACGCTCAGGACATCCTTGACATCTAAGTGGGCGTTCTCTATTATAAGACTCAGGTTGTCGTCCTGGCCGAATATCAGGAACCTATCTATCCCGCCTCCCCCGAAGTCCATGAGGGTCAAGGAGGCGCCGAAGGAGAAGTGCCAATCCGCAGTCACCGTCTGGGAGGATGTATCGGGGGGGGCATTGGAGGAGCCCCACGTGGCCTGGGTTATGCTGAGGGTGATGGGCTCGTCGCTGTACGATATGTTGTTGACGGTGATGGTGAGAAGCTTGGTTATTTTAAGGGTCCCGCCCTGGATCGTGCCCACCTCGACCCCATCCCTCGAAAAGCCCCATCCCTCGAAACTCAACGAACCCCCGACCCCGCTCAGGCCCACCTCGAGGCTCCCAGAGAAGGTAAGGCCGAAGGAGGGACCCTCAGGTATGGAGATCCCGGTCAACACCAAGGAGAACGCCTTGTACGAGAAGCCGATACTTTCAGGAAGCGTTACAGGGCCCCAGTTCACATCGGGCTCGAAAGTTATGCTCACCCCCGGGGTAACAGTGCCACCGGATTTGCTCCCTATGCCTATGCGCTTGGACTGCTCGTCCTCTATGTAGAAGTCCATGACCGCATCTATGTGGCTCCGGGAGATGTCCCCGAAGTCCAGGCCAAGGGCAAGGTACGTCAGGTCCAGCGTTCCCACCCCTCCGAAGGAAAGCTCGGTCTCGTCCCCCCGACCGAGTTCGGTCCGTTCGTCCAACGCCTTCACCGTCACCTCCCCCGTCACCCCTCCACGGCCTATCTTGAATGCGAAGTCCTGAGGTGCTGTGTCGAATGGCTCGGGTAGCTGCACCTTCCCCTGCACGCTCAGGGAATCCCCCTCCAGGCCTATCCTCGTGAGCCTGAGGTACGGGTCGAGTACGACGATCTCCCTATCCAGGAAGGCACCCTCTATGGAGAAGCTCCCGTCAGAGCCGACCTTCAGCCCGGAGAAATCTATCCTCTGGTCCATGAACTCCAAGGTTCCGGACATGGTCACGTAGAAAACCCCGTCCTCGTAAGAAAAGCCCATGTTGTCTATGCCGAAGGTCGAGGAGAAAAGTTCAAAGCTTTGGGGAGTGGGCTGGACCCCCCTGACCGAAAGCCCGGAGGAGTTGAGGGTGAGCCCCTCTATCGTGAGCCTGAAGTCGGGACTCAGGGAGGGAACCCTGAATATCCCGCTCAGGACAAGTTCAAAGTCCTCCCCAACGGTTATGCTGAAGGCGGGGCTGTCCCCGATGGGCTGGGGCTGGAACTCCGCCACACCCATAGGTATGGCGCCGAGCGCCGAGAGGTCGAGTTCCACTTGCATATCGGGCATCCCGTCCGAGACGGAAAGCGAGGCGTTAAACGGCATGGCCGTATCCGAGAACGCAGGGGAGGTTATGTCGCCTGAAAGCTGACATGAGAACGAGCCGAACGTGGCCTCCACCTCCCTGAAGTGGACCGTGAGGATGTCCCCTATCGAAACCTCCTCCGCGTAGCTCTGACCCTCGGCTGGCCTCAGGCTTGCGGTTCCGGATATCCCCGAGGATGTGACCTCCAGGCTGTCGAGCACGAGGCTCGCCCCTCCGAGCGCCTCCGGGAGGGAAAGGCTCGCAGAGAGGATTATACTGTAATGCCCTCCGACCTCTGCGTAGTCCAAAGCCTTTATCTTTATGGGAATTCCCCTCGAGGTCAGGTCCAGGAGCGACTCCCCCTCAGGTGCCGATACGCCTATGTTGCCCGAGACCAGGCTCCAGTCCGAAGGGTTGAAGACCACATCGAACGAGACGTCCCACCTCGGAATGTCCCCCCCGTAAGCTAAGGCCGGGACAACGAGCGGTACGCCTCCCTCCCGGGTGCCTATCCGGTACCCTCCCGGAACTTGCTCTGCCGTCACCCTCAGGTTTCCACGCTCGTCCTTAAGCTCTAAGTAAGCTATCGTGGTATCCGGAAGTGGTATGCGGTCGGGGAGGTGGAAGGCCACAAGCTGTAGCAGTCCCTCCAAGGGAAGGAAGCCATCTTTGTTCAGCACGGCCACATGGAGGGTGTCTATGTAGAAGTCCACCTTACCCGAGTCCAGCCCCACAGGACTGAACCCCATCGTGAAGTCGGAAAATACCGCCCTAACCTGGAGGAAGTCCCTACCTTGGTATTTTATCTTCACATTCCTCTCGCCCGAGGCCAGGAGCTTCCCGTCCCTTATGGAGACCGTAGGTAAGGTCAGGAGCACCCCGTCCTCCTCGAGCCCTACGGATGTATCCACAGCTGCCCAGGTGAGCCCTCCGGCTCCGAACCCAACCTTAAGTGCGAAGTTAGCTGAGAAGTCCACACCTCCGGAGATCGGTATGAGGTCGGGGAAGGAAAGGCCCAGGCTGTCGAAGGTCACCCCCACAGTCGCCCCCTCGCCGAGGGCCAGGGACCCACCTCCTGAAAGCGTAAGGCCCCTCGGGGTGAGTTCTCCGTTTTGGACCACAAAGGAGAACACCGGCTCGTCCTCGGGAAGGTCCCAGCGGAAGGGTTTGTTTATCGCCACCCTCCCGTCTATAAGGTCGTTGTTTATAAGGTCGTACCTGAGCCATCCTTCGACTTCGACGGTATCCCCCTCGGTGGGAGCAGGTAACCTCAGGTTCCCCCTGAGGTCCAATATCGCCGTCTGCCTCCCTTCCTCCGAGCCGAGCTCCAAGGTGGAGCTTGTGACCCTGAAGGAGAAGGGGCCGAAGTTGAGGGGACAGGGCGGAAGGATGTTCTCGACGGTGCCGGTTACAAGGCCATCCCCCGTTATACGGAGGCGGGTCTCCCCCAAGCTCAGGGTATCTCCGCATCCGAGGGACTCAGGAAGCTGGAGCCTCGCCCTGAGGTCCACGTGCCCCTCCTGATGGCCGTCCCGGACCGAGAAGCCTCCCCCGAGTTCGGTCACATAAAGCGTGGCCCCTCCCAAGGGTATGGGACATCCGGGCTCCTCTATGACCTTGGTCTCTATGGTGGCGGTAAGCATCCCGTCCTGGTACGAGGCGTCCCTTATCGTAAGCTCGGGGTTCCTGAGGCAGGCCGGGAACCCTGAAGGAAGCTCGGGGAAGCTCACATCCAGGTCGAACCTGAAGCCCCAGTCGGTCCCCCTCCAGTCGGGCCAGGGGACGGTCACAGGGTTCATCCTGAAGGCCAGAGGCTGTATCCTGAACCCCATAAGCTCGAAGGCCTCAACCCTCCCCTCCAAGTCCGGGAAGTTGACCTCCGGGAAGTGGAAGCCTTCCCCGTCCCAGCCTATATCCCTTATCTCGGGAAGGGATATGCCCCAGTCCGGGAAGGCGAGGCAAAGGTCCATGGAAAAGCCGAAGTCCCAGCCCCCCTCCCTGCTCCAGGAAAGCTCGGAGAAAGCGAGCCTCTTTACCTCCATCCCGACCCATTCGAAGTCTATGTAGAGAGAGTCGCACTCCAATGAGAAATCCCTCACCTCGAACCCCGAGTTGGATATTGCCAACACGAGGGGGCTTGCGCACCTCCGGCCTTCGCCGAGGGATATGTTCAGGCTGCCGGAGGCAGTAAGCTCGAAAGATGGGACGCCTAAAAGGTCGGCATCCACGTCCCCAGTCACCGAGTCCACCCTGACGGAGACGAGGTCCTCGGCTATCACGAAGTCCCTTTCAAGGGGGACCCTCACCGAACCCCTCAGATGCCCGTCCCCTCCGAGGGAAAGCTCGAGGCCACTTGCCTCCTCTCCGAAGAGGGAGACCTTCCCCTCGAAGGAGAACTGGCCTCCGGAGTAAGTAAGCCCCGTGAGCACGAAGGGAAGGCCAGCTCCCGTCAGGTCCAGCCTCACATCCTCCACGCTTATATCGCCCGAGACCAGGGAGAAGTGTATCGGGTCCACGACAACATCGAAGGATACATCAACTTCGGGTGGCTCGGATGCTCCAAGCTGTAGGGCCAGGAGCACGAGCCTCAAGGGCCTTCCGGGACGGGTATGGAGGTGGAGGTTGGAGTCCTCGACCTCCATGTCCAAAAGAAGCTCGTCGTTTTCCTTGAGCACTACGTAAGCTATCTCCTCCGAGGGGAGCGGAAGCCTCTCGGGTATCACAGGCCTTCCGAAGAACGCCAGGTTGGGCATGAAGCCCTCCGGCCCAAGTTCCCCCACGAGCTGTCCCCCGTAGCGGAAGCTCACCTTCCCACTCGAAACCCCGAGGGGCCTGAAGCTTATGGCGAAGTCCTGGAAGGAGGCGGAGAGCGAATCTAAGTCCCTCCCCTCGTACCTGAGGAAGGCCTCCCCCTCGCCGGATATATGGAGCCCGGTCGGGTCCAAGCTTATGTCGCCCGCAAGGTCCAGCCTGAGGCCCAGGGAATCTTCGAAGGAGGACTTAAATGGCACGCTCTGCCAGCGAAGGTTCCCGTCCTCGAGGACCACCTTTACGGAGAACCTCTCGGAGAAGGTGGCGCTTCCCCCTGCTATCGAAAGCTCGAACGGGTCGAACGTGAAGTCATGGAAGCTTACAGGGATGTTCTGCTCCCCGACCCTGAGGTTGTGGGAACCGTCCACGTGGAGGCCGGAGGTATCCAAAACTGCTCTGTTTATCCTAAAGGAGAGTAAGGGGCTATCCTGAGGAAAGTCCAGGCGGAACGGCTCCTCTAAGGAGAGGGAGCCGTCTACAAGGCGGTTGTTGAGGATGTCGTACTCCAGGACCCCAGAGGCGGCGACCGTGGTCCCCTCCTCTGCACCCGGGGCTTCCAGCCTCCCCTCCATTCTGAGCACAGCGCCCGGACCGAGCGTGAGGGTCGCCGAAGTTATGACGAAGGAGAAGGGCCCGAACCTCAAGGGACAAGGGGGAACTATACCTTCGATCCTCCCCGAGACCTCGCCCGAAGGGGAGAGCGAAAGCTCGGCCTCCGGCCCCGTGTACCCCTCGCACCTGAGGGACTCCGGAAGTTCCAGCCTTCCGCTCAGGGAGAGCGAAGATCCAGCGCCGAAGGAACCCGAGACCTCGTCCACCACGAACCCCATGCCGCCGCCGAGGTTCATCCTGCAGCCGGAAAGCGAGACTGGCTCTATCTCTCCGGAAACCCCATCCGGCCCGAAGCTCGCATCCTCCACCAGGACGTTGAGGTTCCTGAGGCAGTCCGGGAAGGCGGAGGGAAGTTCGGGGAGGCTCAGCACGAACGATACCCTTATCCCCCAGTCGAACCCCTCCCAGTCCCCGAACCACGGGAACACAAGCTCCGGCATAGAGAAGGACCTGAGGGCCACACCTATCCCGCCTATGTTCACGGGAGGGAGGTCCAGGGTATCTAAGGATACGGCCGGCAGGTGGAAACCCTCCTCGTCCAAGGTTACACCCGAAAGCGCCGGAAGGTCCAGGTCCGGGAGGGAGGGGAAGTCCAGGACCAGATCCATGCCGAACCCGAAGTCCCATCCATCGTCCGAAAAACTGAGCTTAGAAAGGGATAGGTTCCTGATGGTCATCCTGAGCCAGCCGAGGTCTATGGGATGCTCGGAGAAGTCGCAGGTTGGACGGAATTCCTCTACATCCAAGGAACCGGGCGAAAGCGAGAGCCTCACGGAGGCTCCGCAGGTATGCCCTCCGAGCTTGAAGTCCACCTCCCCTTCTACCGTCACGTCGTAGGAAGGAGGACCTCCGGAAAGGTCGAAAGAAAATGCCCCGACCAGGCGGCCTATGTGCAGGGTCAGGAGGTCGGAGCCGGGGACTAAGGGAAGGGAAGTATCCGGCGAGCAGTCTATCGTGCCGGAAAGCCTGCCTTCGGACCACGAGAGGTCGGATACGGCGCAGGGGAGCGTCCGACCGAAGAGGGAAAGGTTTCCGGATGCTGTGAGGGTGGGATCGGAGAAGTGGAGGGAAAGTTCGGTGAACTGGAACTGCAAGGGGGGTTCCCCGACGGTGCCGAGGACCTCCCCGGGCGGGGCCCTCGCCTCGACGGTCCCGGAAAGGCCCCTGGAGGTAAGCTCCAGCCTCCCCTCGAATACCACCTCCTCGAACCCTTCGAGGTTCAGCCTCACGCCCACCGTGAGACCGGAGTAGGTGGAGAAGGTAAGGTCGGTAAGGTCTACGGGGAGCCCTCCGAGGTCCAGGCCGATTTCTTCCGCAGATATGGATGCTGTGACCGTCCCGCCAAAGATGCGAGGGTTTGATACGTCGCTCAGGTCCACTTCAAGGTCCTGGAGGGTGGCGGTTAAGGCGGGGCTTCCCGGAAGGCCCTCGAGCACGAGCGTGGCATCCCCGTTGAGGAAGTACCTTCCACCCTCGGAGCGGACCGAGAGCCCGGAGAGGCCCTCGAGGTACGCCATCCCCTCGACGAGCACGAGCCTCTCTATGCCCTCCAAGACCTCGCTTCCTCCCCCGAACATGTACCAGAAGCTCCTGACCTCGCTTTTGCCTTCGTTCTCCCCCAAAGGATCGCCGTCGGAGTCGGTGGCCTGGACGTACCATGCGTACTGCTGGCCGGGGACGAGGTCGGGTGCGTCCGGGGGATACACGAGGCAAACCTGGGATACGAGTTCCCTCTCGTAGAACGGCCTGTTGGCCTCCGCCGCCTCCTGGGGGGTCTGTCCGTCCAGGACCTCGTACATCCTCAGGTGATAGTGGACCTCGAAGTTCGGGGCGTCCGTGGCGGACTCCCACTCTAAGGGAAAGTCCCTGGATGAGAGCACCTGGCCGTCCTCGGGGGAGACAAGGGACGGCGGGGAGAAGGCGATTATGTAAAATCTCTCACTGTCCTGTCCAAGAGGATGCTCCTCGTCCACCCACCCGTCCAAGACTCGGTATGCGATCACACATATCGTGTATTCATCCTCCGGAAGCCTTCCTGTGGAGATTATCTGGTCCCTGAGCGATTCTTCGTACGAGACGGACCCCCAGTCCACAAGCTCGTCCGACCATACCGTTCGGATCTCCCCGGCTTCCAAAGTGATGGGCAAGCTCCAACCGGAAGCCACCTCACCATGTCGCCTTCCGGTTATCCTTGCGGAGAGCTTCACGGTTACGGGGCTATCCCCCACGTTTCTAAGCTCGAGGCTTACGATGTCCGTTCGGGTCTCCCAATCGCTCAGGTAGGCGGAGGGATACTTCTCCACGGTAAGCTCGACCTCAACCTGGCCGTGGGCAGGCCAGGCCAGGGAACAAAGGGCGAGTAGAAAGCGTACCATGGTCCCCCCTTTTTTGTGGCCTATCGTTGATGGTCACTCTTCTAATATGGCAATACAAAGCTTGATGAAATATATAAAAAGATCCCTTACATGTCAATAAGAAGCATTTGTACTACCCAAAAACTTAGCTCTTGCGAAAGCGACAAATAGGAGATATATTTCAAATATATTTCAGGAGGTCAAGTAGGGTTTGCTCATCAAAGGAGTACGTATGTCTAAGCCGATCCGGGTATTGATCGTGGACGACGACAGGGGGAACGCTCTTTTGGCCGAAGAAGCCATCGTCAGCTATTTCGGAGATTGTTCCGTGGATATAGCCGGCAACGGCAAGGAATGTATGCGACTGCTGAGCCAGAACGTCTACGACGTCATATTGCTGGACCAGAGCCTTCCGGATATCGAGGGGCTTCTGCTGTTCGATAAGTACAAGAAGGCGGGATTCGATATCCCCACGGTTATGGTCACTGGTACCGGAAACGAGGAGATAGCAGTAGAGGCGATGAAGGCGGGGGTTTACGATTATGTGGTGAAGACGGCGGATCTTGGATATTTGAAGACCTTGCCCTTCGTGGTCCAGGAGAGCCTCCGCAGGCGACAGATGGAGGAGGAACTTGAGAAGGCAAGGGAAAGGGAGGTCGAGCTGGAGCGTTTGAAGGCGGTGAGGGAGATCGTGATAACCCTGTCCCACGAGATCAACAATCCCCTGACGGTCATCCTCGGAGCTGTAGAACTTATGTTGATGCACTCCAGAAAGTTCGATGATGAAACTGTGGCCCAGCTGAAGATGATAGAGATGAACGCCCAGCGTATCAAGAAGCTTGTCCATAAGCTTAACAAGATCAATCGTCTGTATACAACACCATACCTCGGGAAGGAGATGATGATAGATGTCGAAAGGTCGGCTAAGGGCGACGAGACGCCTTGAGGCTGGATGGGCGGTGGTTCTTGCGATCTGCGTCCTGTTTTCCTTCTATGCCGCAGAGGCCAAGGAGTATGTATATAAAGCGGTACTTTTAAAGGGGCCGGCTCCCATCAGGATAGACGGCGACCTTTCGGATTGGGAAGGGCTCGGAGCCAGAATAGAGCCTATAGGAAACGTTTGCATATCCGCTGGGAAACCCCTCAGCCCCCCATCGGACAGTTCCGACCTCTCGGGGAGCTTCAGGTGCGTAGTGGACCCGGAAAACTTCTACATAGCGGTCAAGGTCAGGGACGACAGGCTCGTGTTCGGAGAGGGGAAGTTCGGGGAAGCTCACGACGACGACGCCGTCGAGGTCTATTTCGACGGGGACCTCGCCCCCAAGGAATACAAAAAGAGGGTCTGTGACTACGATGCGAACGACGCCGAGGTCAGGTTTTCCAAGGGAAAGGACGGGAAGGTCCACCTCGAGGGCATGGGACTTTTCGGAGACAGGCTCTTTATGTTCCCCGGGCTATGGGAGTCCTTAGGGATGGAGGCTGCCATAAAGGAACATCCCTGGGGCTACACCGCCGAGCTGAAGGTCCCCAAGATAGTATTCGTGGCGGTTCCTCTTAGACCAGGGGTCGAAGTCGGGTTTCAAGTCATGGTCAACGACGACGATGACGGCGGAAGGAGGGACAGCAAGATATCTTGGACCGAGGATTTAAACGACGAAAGTTGGTACACCACGAAGTACTTCGGAAGGCTTGTGATAGTGAAATAGGAGGCCTGATGAAGGTCACGATATTCGGGAAGTTACTGATGGGGTTCGGGGCCATGCTGCTCTTGGCATCCTTCCTCGGATGGGTCGGACTTTATAGCCTTTCGGAAGTAAAGGGGAGGATCGGGAAGGCTGTCTATAAGTACGCCCAACTTCAAAGTTACGTTAAGCAGATCAGGGACGGCCTACTGGAGGCCAGGGGGAGCGAGAAGGACTTCCTGATCAAGGGGGAAAGGAAGTACGTAAATCAGGTAAGGGAGCGGATCGGGAAGATCAAAGAAGGATGCCGGAAACTTTCGGCCCTCGGGTTCGAAGGGAGGACCTGGGAGATAGCAGCGTTCGCCGACGAGTACTACAAAGGCTTCCTCCAGGTCGCCGACAGGATGGAGGAGAAGCTCGAATTGGCGAGGAAGCTGAGGAGGAAAGGTGCAAGTTTAGAGGATAGGTTGGGAGAGGTCGGGGATAGGAAACTTTTGCTGGATCTGCTTTCCGTGAGGAGGTACGGGGAGGACTTCCTGCTCTATGGCGACGTCGACGCCATAGCTCGGCTGCAGGAGGCCATCTCCGCCCTTAAGGCGGACATCGAGAGGGCCCCCATCGGCGGCCCTTCTAAGGCCGAGATGATAGCCAACCTGGACGATTACTGGAGGATGTTCTCGAGGGTCATCGTGTTGGGCGCGGGGATAGAGAGGCTGCGGGGGGTCTACAGCGACGCCGCCCGCAGCATAGAGGCCATGGTGGAGGAGATCATGGCCGAAGGAAGGGAGCTGGCCGACGAGACCCTCGAGGGGACCGAGCGCACCTTCGAACGCTCATATCGCACGACCCTCATGCTGCTGTTGACCTCCTTAGGGGTCGGTATCGTATTGGCCTTCTTCCTGTCGAGGAGTTTCTCAAAGCCCGTCGTAGATCTGACGGCGGCCGCCACCAAGGTCGCAGGAGGGGACCTGGACCAGAAGGTGGAGGTGAGGAGCAGGGACGAGATAGGGGAGCTGGGGAGGGCCTTCAACAGGATGGTCGAGGACCTGAAACAGAGGGTGGAGGAGATGGCGGTGCTACACGATGTGGCATTGATGACAACATCCACCCTTGAGCTGTCGGAGGTCCTGAACCGCCTGCGCCACCAGATAGGCAGGGTCATGGACGTATCCACGTTCTACCTAGCATTGTACGACGAGGAGAGCGACGAGCTTAGGTTCGAGCTGTGTTTCGATAAGGGAAAGCGCATAGAGAGGCCTCCCAGGAAGCTCTCCGAGGAAAAGGGACTTTCGGGATACGTGGTGGAGACGAAGCAGCCCCTGTTGGTAGGGGACGTCTTGGAAGAGCTTGAAAGTCTTCCGGTCAAACCCGTGATACACGGAGAACCGAGCCGCTCCTGGCTGGGGGTGCCGCTTGTGGTCAAGGACAGGGCAATAGGTGTGCTGACGATCCAGAGCTACGAGCCTTACGCCTTCGATAAGAAGGACGAACAGCTTCTCTCCACCATCGCAGGCCAGGCCGCCATAGCCATCGAGAACGCAAGGTTGTACGAGGAGACCAGGAGGTTCGCCCAGGAGCTGGAGAGGAAGGTGGAGGAGAGGACGGAGGAGTTGGTGAGGGCCAACAAGGAGCTGGAGGACTTCACATACATCGTCTCCCACGACCTCAAGGCCCCCTTGGTGAACATACAGGGGTTCTCCAAGAGGCTGGAGGCCGTCTGCAACAGGGTGGTCCAGGAGCTTAAGGAGATATACCCCGAGGTGGACGGCGGGGACCTTAAGGAGAGGCTGGGGGGGTTGATAGATGAGATGGAGAAGAAGGTCCCCCAGTCCCTGGATTTCATATTTAAGGGCGTCGGGAGGATGTCGAGCATGGTAGAGGACCTGCTCCACCTGTCACGCCTGTCCACGAGGCCTGTCCCCAGGACCGATGTGGACATCTCAGAGCTGGTCCAGGAGGTTCTGGGTACCATGCGATATCAGATAGAGAGCAGAGGGATAGAAGTTAAGCTCGGACAACTTCCGGTGGTCTACTGCGAGGGGTCGAGGATCAAAGAGGTGTTCTCCAACCTTATATCCAACGCCATTATGTACATAGGGGAGGATAACCCCTCACCAAGGATAGAGGTAGGATATCGGGACGAAGGAGATCATCACCTCTTCTTCGTCCGGGACAACGGGATAGGCATAAGCAAGGAGGATCAGGAGAAGATATTCCGGATCTTCACAAGGTTGGGAGAAGCCAGGCCCGAGGGACACGGGATGGGCCTGGCGTTCGTGAAGAAGATAGTAGAAAGGCACGGCGGAAGGATATGGGTGGAATCCGAGAAGGGGAAGGGGAGCACCTTTTACTTCACCGTAAGCAAGCATCTCGAAGAGGTCGTATAGAAAGGGGGCACGATGACTCAGGGGAAACCGATCGCCATCCTGATGGTGGAGGACGACGAGGGACACGCCATCTTGGTCGAGGAGGCCCTGAAGGAGGGGGGGGTGGTCAACGACATCTACCACGTTTGGGACGGCCAGGAGGCTTTGGACTTCCTCTACCGCAGGGGCGCCTACGAAGGAAAGGATGTGCCGAGGCCGGGCCTTATCCTCTTGGACATCCAGTTGCCGAAGATGGACGGGTACGAGGTGTTGAGGAGGATCAAAAGCGACGAGCAGTTAAAAAATATA
>QNCW01000015.1 GCA_003645885.1 Candidatus Latescibacterota bacterium
AGGTTCTGGCCAACGAGCCTGAGCCTGACCTTGATGCCTCTCTTGAGAGGTGCCATGAGTATCTTCTTTCTTTGGAGCCTTCTCAGCTTCTTAGGAAGGCTGGTGTGCTTTCTGGTGACTTCTAGCTCAGGAGGATGCTGTGACCTGTCAAACTACTTCCGTCCGGATACTTAGTCATGTCCGCACAAGTTCCCTCCTCATATGCCGTTCCGTATCCTGCCCGCAGGGCTGCGAAGGTGGCAGAGGAGGTAAAGAATGTGAGGGTCGTGGGAAGGTGGCCCTATGGGCCTGCTTTTGCTGTCGTCGTTCAAGGAAGATATGCATATTTAGGCTCAGGTGGAGCCGTTTTGGTTCTCGACATATCCGACCCATCATCCCCCCGCAAGGTAGGGGAGTGCGTGACACCTGGGATAGTTGAAGGTCTTTTCGTCTCAGGGGATTATCTTTATGTTGCTGATTATAAAGCAGGTCTCAGGATAATAGACATCTCAGACCCATCTTTTCCAATGGAGGTGGGAGCATACGATACTCCGGGGTATGCAAAAGGTGTCCATGTCTCAGGTTCCTATGCTTATGTCGCTGATTGGGATGAAGGTCTGAGGGTGATAGACATCTCAGACCCATCTTCTCCAATGGAGCTGGGAGCATACGATACTCCGGGGTTGGCAAAGGCTGTCCATGTCTCTGGTTCCTACGCTTATGTTGCTGATGGGGAAGCAGGTCTCAGGGTGATAGACATCTCAGACCCATACTCTCCAAGGGAGGTGGGAGCATACGATACTCCGGGGTATGCACGTGGTGTCCATGTCTCTGGTTCCTACGCTTATGTCGCTGATGAGGAAGCAGGTCTCATAATCCTCGAATTTCTTGCCCCTGGGCCTCATATCCATGTTTCTGCCACGAGCCACAACTTCGGCTCAGTATCGGTCGGGAGCTATTCCGAGTGGAGCTTCTCCATACGCAACCTCGGTAGCGCAAATCTTACAGTAAGCAGTGTAAGCTCGGATAACCCTGCGTTCGAGGTGGTCTCCCCAGAGTTCCCTCAGGACATCTCACCCGAAGGTAGCCTGGAGGTCAAGCTCAGGTTTTCACCCACAGAGGCGAAATCTTACGCCGGCACCATCACCATAGAAAGCAACGACCCCGACCAGCCGAGCGTTTCTGTATCCTTGTCTGGAGAAGGAGTTGCTCCTGTTTCGGTGAGTCTTCCCGACACATTGGCCAATCCTGAGGACACTTTCGTAGACAACGCCAAGGTTATGTTAGGTAAGCTATATCCTAATCCATTCAATAGTATGGTAGTGATACCGTTTTCGGTCTCCCATCCTGGGGAGGTGGAGGTAGCAATTTACAACCTGAAGGGTCAGGTAATGTGGGAATATGATGGATGGTTCGCCCCTGGTTGGCATAGGCTGGTATGGGACGGCAGGGATATGTCAGGCAGGAAGGTGGGAAGTGGGATATACCTCGTGATGGTGGCGGCAGAAGATAGGAAGTTCGCCGAAAAGGTAGCGATGGTAAGGTAAGGCGAACGGCCGTCGAACTTCCACATCCTGTCTCCTTTCCGACCCCGTGGAGTCTGTAGTTCCCCCATCCGGGCCTTACTATCTCCCCCCTTCCCCGCCGTGACCAGGGCCTCCTCCCATCCCCTGTCGGCGGGTCCCTCCTCTCGGCGTAGGGGGTCCTGCAGGGATGTTCCGGCCTTGCCACGGCTCCCTGCTCCTGGTCGGTCATGAAGACTAAGAAGTTCGGCCTTTCGGCCATCTCACCTCCTGCGAAGGTCCTCGACCTCTAATATCAATCATATAACCCTTGCCAAAAGCTCGGACGGAGAGTATATTTCCTCGAAGGAGTACGCCATGGGAAAGCCCAAGGTGCTATATCTGCCCACGCCCGAACACACCCGCAAGGTCTTCAGAAGGGAGACTTACGCCAGGATGTGCAGGCTCTTCGAGGTGAGGGCCAACCCCGAGGAGAGGGACTATTCCTCCGAGGAGGTGGCGGAACTCGTCCCGGGATGCGATGCCGTAGTCACCGGATGGGGCACACCTCCTCTGACCGAGGATGTGTTCCGGATGGCCGATAGGCTGCGCATAATAGCGCACTCCGCAGGCTCGGTCAAGCATATGCTCTCCGAAGAAGTGGTGAGGAAGTACGTCCTCCCGAAGGGGATAGTCGTGTTCTCCGCCAACGAGGCCATAGCCTACAACGTGGCGGAGGCGACCGTAGGGATGATGATAATGGCCAAGCGCAGGTTTCCGGAGCATATAGACGCCTTCCGAAGGCGGGGCGTCTGGAGGGACCCAGGGATTCCTTGGAACGGCCAGTTCCTCCTGGGGAGCACGGTGGGGATCGTGGGTGCGAGCAAGGTCGGAAGGCTGGTCATGAAGTTCTTGGAGCCCTTCGGGGTGAGGGTCCTTGTCTACGATCCATATATCTCGGAATGGGAGGCCGGAAGGCTAGGAGCGGAGAAGGTTGAGCTGGAGGAGCTGTTCCGACTTTCCGACATAGTCACCGTCCACGCCCCCGCCACCCCTGAGACTGAGCGTATGATAAGGGCCGAGCACTTCAGGCTCATGAAGGACGGGGCCGCCTTCATAAACACCTCAAGGGGTCGTCTGGTGGACCACGACGCCCTCTTCGAGGAGGCACGGACGGGAAGGATAACCGTAGTCCTGGACGTGACGGACCCGGAACCCCTGCCCCCCGAAAGTCCCCTTCGAAAGTTGCCCAACGTGTACATCACCCCCCATGTAGCAGGGGCAGGCTACTACGGATATTTCCTCATCGGGGATACGACCTTGAAGGCTTTGGAGGACTGCCTCCTTCTGGATAAGCCGGTGGAAGGGGCCGTGCCCTTGGAAAGTTACGATAGGCTCGCCTGACTCCGGAGGAAGTTATGTGGGTCCTCGTTCTGGCCTGGCTTGCGGCTGCTCAGACCCCCGACCCGGAGGCCCTGTTCAGAAGGGGGGTCTCCCTCTATCTGGAGGGGAGGCTGAGGGAGGCGTCGGCCACCTTCGAGAGGGTCGCCGAGGGCTCCGAAGGGAAGATTTCACGGGCAGCTTGGGTTATGAGGGCGAAGGTCCTCCTTAAGATGGAGCGTTATGGGGAGGCACGGGAGGTCCTGGAGGAATTCCTCTCTAAGTATCCCGAAGGTTCCTATACAGCTTATGCGGAGTACCTCCTCGGCCACTGTTCGGCCCTCCTCGGGGAGTTCTCCGAGGCAGCCGTGCACTACCGAAGGGCTTGTGAGCTTGCGGGCAAGGGGGAACTGAAGGATAGGGCCGAGAGCATGCTGAAGGTCCTGCAGGGCTACAAGGCCCGTGGGCTTCACCCTCGCATAGCGGTCTTGGGCCCCTTCACAGGACCGGACAGGGAGTTCGGCGATGCCCTCAGGAGGGGGGCCGAGTTGGCGTACGAGATGTTCGCCCCGGAAAGGACGATCCTAACTTACAGGGATACGAAGGGGGACCCCATAAGGACCGTAAAGGAGGTTCAGGCCTTAGCATCGCAGGATGAGGTGGTGGCCGTAGTGGGACCAATATTCGCCTCCTCCGCCGTACCTGCTGCGGCCGTGGCCCAGGCTGGGGGGTTGCCCCTCATAGCCCCTGCGGTCACGGAGGAGGGCTTCGCTTCCATAGGTCCCTACATCTTCCAGCTCAACCTCTCCCCCCGCCTCCACGGGAGGAGGATCGGAGAGGCGGCCTTGAAGCTCGGGCTTAGAACCTTCGCCGTTTTAGCATCCTTGGACGACTACGGAAGGAAGATGACCCAGGGCTTCAGGGAGGCCGTGGAGGGTGGAGGGGAGGTGTTGGACGTGGAATGGTACTCCCCCGGAACCACCGATTTCTCGGCGGCGTGTCGTCGCATCCGTCGGGCAGGTTGGGAGGTTTTGAAGGGGAGGTGGGCCGAGGAGATACATGCCCTCTGGACGGCATTTTCTTCCATCGCTCCGGACACCACCGCAACTCCCGACACCACGCTTCGGGAGGTCTTCTGCACCTGGGTCTCCCAGGATTCCTCGTTGGGAATCCCCGAGGAGGCGGTGAGGGCTTGGGCGGCGGGCGGCGATTCGGCCATGGACGAATGGTTCTCGGCCTACGAGGACACAGCGGAGGTCCCTATACCTATACCGATAGACGGCCTTTTGGTGGTCGGGGGGACGGAGGACATCGTCCAGATAGTCCCGCAGGTCGCCTTCCACCGGATTCGGACGAGGTTCTTAGGAGGCCAGGCGTGGAACGATCCCCGGGTGCCCCTGACAGTCGGAAGGTACGCCGAGGGGGCCGTATTTTCGGCTGTCTTCTTCCCGGACTCCCCAAGGGAGGAGGTAAAAAGGTTCGTGGAGGAGTACAGGAAGCGCTACGGGAGGGAACCCGGCCTGGTGGATGCCTTAAGTTACGATGCGACCTCGTTGGCCTTAGAGGCCTCGGAGAGGGCGGGGCCGGACAGGGAATCGGTCAGGAAGGCTCTCTCCGAGGTGAAGGGGTACAGGGGGGCGTCCGGCCAGATGAGCTTCTCGGAGGAAGGTGCGAACTGGGCGTCCTACATACTGGAGCTGAGCGAGGGGCATATAAGGCAACTGGGGTGGGAGTAGGTGTCCGGCCTTTATGTCCTTTTTTTCTTGGTGGGAGGAACCTTAGGATGGGAGGAGGATGCAGAGGCAAATCCGAAGGGGTACAAAGAGTGGCTGTCCTCCTTGGAGGAAAGGCCCTTGGACTTAAACCGTGCGAGCGTGCGACAGCTTTCCCTGCTTCCCGGCATATCGGAGGAGCTCGCTGAGAGGATAGAGCGCAGGAGGGAGCAGGTCGGCGGGTTCGAGGGTCCGGAGGAACTTCTGAGGGTGGAGGGGATGGACGAGGAAACCTTGGACGGGATTCGACCGTACGTTACCTGCGGGCATAAGGTTCCATTTAAATGGAAGCTCAGGGCCGGATTCGAAGAGGGTTCGGGATATCGTGCCCGCATATGGCTCGTCTCGGGGAACTTACGTGCGGCCTTCTCCGGAATTAAGGGTTACATATCCTGGGGCCGTGGTCCGTTGAGGGCCGTCCTGGGGGACTTCAGGCCGGGCTTCGGGCAAGGTCTCCTCTTCAGCCACCTTTCCAGATCCTTCGAAGGGATGGGGCGTATGCATCTTCGACCCTGCAGGAGCTTCGGTTACCTGGGAAGGGGAAGCTCGCTCAGAGGGATATTCTTAGAGGGGAGGTTCGGACATACGACCTTGAGGACCTTCTCGGGTGGGACCTCGGGCGTGGGTCTGGAAGTCCGCCTCGGAGGATACATGGGAGGGGGGGTCCTGACATCGGGGGGAAGGGGCTCCTTATACGGGACCGTCGCTTTGGGACCTTATACTTCCTTCTGGGAGGTGGCGGATTTCGGGGGGCTCGCTTGGGTGGTCGGGGCGAGCCTCAGGGCCGGCGTGCTCAGGACAGAGGTGCTCGTCCGGCGCTACGACCCCGGCTTCCGCCCGCCCTACGGAGCTGGGTACGGGTATCCCGGTAGGAAGGGCGGGGAGGGGGTCTCCTGGGGGGCAAGTTTGAGGTTAAAAAGAGGTTGGTACTTAGAAAGTTATGTGGACCTACATAGGTCCTACCTCCCTTCCGCAGGGGACAGGCTCCCGTCCGGAGGGGCCCTTTGGTCGGTCGAGGGTAGGGGGAAGATCGGCGACCTGAAGGTGAGGTTCAGGGCCAGGGGGTCATCGTTCAGGGGGGAGGCGAGTTGGAGCCCCGAGCAAGACTTGGCCTTAAGGTGCAGGATCGAGAGGGTGTGGGGGAGGAAGGTGGGGTATTCGTCCTTCTGGGAGGTGAAGGCGAAGGTCCGGGATGGGCTCTCCCTGGAGGGACGCTGGACCACCTTCGACCTTCCCGAAGGCCTCAGGATATACGAACTTGAAGGTGGCCCGAGGGGGGACTTCCCGCTTGCGGTCTGGACGGGGAGGGGGTGTAGGGGATATATACTGCTGCGCTGGTCCTACAAAGGACATGACCTCTGGCTCCGCTTAGGTCGGACCTTCGGTACCTGCGGTCGGACGGAGGGATCGTTTCAGGTCCAGTGGGAGGCCTCGTCGGGATGAGCCGTGAGGAAAGGTTGAGGGAACAGATACGTACCCTCAACCGCATAGGCATAGCCCTTTCGGCGGAGAGGGATCTGGACCGCCTTTTGGAGAAGATAGTGGAGGAGGCGAGAGGGTTCACCGGTGCCGACGCAGGCACCCTCTATTTGGTGGAGGGGGAGAGCCTCAAGTGCGTGGTGGTCCAAAACGATAGTCTAAAGAGGTGGGGCAGGTTGGACCTTCCCCCCGTCCCCCTCAGTCCAGAATATGTTTCAGCGTACGTCGCCCTTACGGGGAAGGTGGTCAACATACCCGATGTATACTCCTCCAGGGATTTCAACTTCGAAGGCCCCCGCAGGTACGATGCCCTCACGGGATACAGGACCAAATCCATGCTCGTGGTGCCCATGCGGGACCACAGGAGTCGGACCATAGGCGTGCTTCAACTTATAAACGCCCTCTCGCCTGAAGGGAAGGTGGTTCCGTTCGGGAAGGAGTACGAGGAGCTCGTGCTCTCCTTAGCCTCCCAGGCGGCGGTGGCCATAGACAACGCAAGGCTCATATCCGACCTCGAAAGGACCCTGGAGAGCTTCGTAGAGGCGCTCGCTTCCACGATAGATGCCAGGGACCCTTACACAGCAGGGCACTCGTACAGGGTCATGCAGTATACCTTAGCCATGGCGGAGCTGGACGGAGCTTCCCCCAGGGAGATGAAGGTCTACGAATACGCCGCCTTACTGCACGACTACGGGAAGATAGGGGTGAGGGATGCCGTCCTTTTGAAGCCGGGGAAGCTCGATCCCGAGGAGCACGAAGAGGTCATGAAACACGTGGTGTACACTCAGGAGATATTGAGCAAGATATATTTCCCTGAGGAGCTAAGGGAGGTCCCGGATATCGCGGGCTCACACCAGGAGAAGTACGATGGGAGCGGCTACCCTAAGGGACTTAAGGACGATGAAATTCCGAGGGGAGCCCGGATCATGTGCGTCGCCGACGTCTTCGATGCCCTCACATCCGAGAGGCCCTATAGGCCGAGGATGCCCATAGGGCAAGCTCTTTCCGTCATCCGAGAGGGGGCGGGGAGTCACTTCGACCCCGAGGTGGTGGAGCTCTTCTTCAAGCTTCCCCTCTCCCGGGTCCTGGGCATCATGGCGCACGGCAGGGGGGAACCTCCGGTGGACTTGGGGGAACTTTCCGATGTCACGCTCGGGGATTTTTACGAGGCTTTGAGGGAGCGTTCCCCGGAGGAGATGCTCGGGCCTTCCGGAGGGGAGGTATGAAGGTCGCATTTCAGGGGGAGCTCGGAGCGTACAGCGAGATCGCTGCGAGGGCGCTCTTCGGGGATGTGGAGCTTTCCCCCGTGGAGACTTTCGAGGAAGTCTTCCGGGCCGTCTATGCGGGGAAGTGCGACCGAGGGGTGGTTCCGATAGAGAACTCCCTCACAGGGAGCGTGCACCGGAACTACGACCTCCTCCTGGAACATCCCCTCTGGATAGTCGGGGAGGTGAAGTTGAGGATAGTACATCATCTCATAGCACTGCCCGGGGTGAAGCTAAAGGATGTGAAGAGGGCATATTCACATCCTCAGGCCCTGGAGCAGTGCAGGGCCTTCCTCAGGGAACGCAAGATCGAGCCGGTTCCCGTATACGATACAGCCGGAGCAGTTAGGATATTGAAAGAGAAGAGATTGAAAGATTCAGCAGCCATAGCCAGCATCCAGGCCGCACGGGACTACGGTATGGACGTGCTCGTAAGCGACATAGCCGAGCACAGGGAGAACTTCACAAGGTTCCTCGCAGTGGGGAAGGAGCCGGCGGGGGACCTCAAGGACCCCAAGACCTCGGTCGTGTTCGCCCTCAAGAACATACCCGGGGCTCTGTTCAAGGCCTTAAGCGTCTTCGCTTTGAGGGATATAGATCTCGTGAAGATAGAGTCCAGGCCCATAAGGGGTAAGCCGTGGCAGTATATGTTCTATTTGGACTTCGAAGGGGGGATGGAGGAGGAACGTTGCAGGAGGGCGGTGGACCACTTAGGGGAGATAGCCACCTTCCTGAGGGTGCTGGGCTCCTACGACAAGGGCAGGGAGGTGGAGGATTGGCCGTACCTCAGATGACCTAACCTGCGGTCAGGCTTTCGTACTCTTCGGCCGGCAGGAGCTCGTCCAGCTCCTCCAGGTCCTGTACCTGGACCTTTATCATCCAACCGTCGCCGTAGGGATCGCGGTTCACCTGGGAGGGGTCGTCGGTCAGGGATTCGTTCACCTCCATGACCTCCCCTGTGACGGGGGATATGAGCTCCACCTCGGATATCTCCCCCACGGTCCCCACCGAGCCGAAGGGTTCCCCCCTCACCACGAACTCCCCCACCTCGGGAAGGTCCACGTATACGACCTCCCCCAATTGCTGCTGGCCGTATTCGGTGATCCCCAAGGTGGCTATGTCCCCCTCTAACATCAGCCATATATGGTCGTCGGAATAGAGGAGGTCCTTAGGTGCGCTCATATCTATCCCTCCATTTTGAAATTTTCCAAGAAGTCGACGTCTACATCCCCTTCCCTGAAACGATGGTCCCTCAGGAGGGCCCTGTGGAGGGGTAGGGTGGTGGGCACTCCCTCTATCACGAACTCATCTAAGGCCCTCTCCATCCTGCTTAAAGCCTCCTCCCTCGTATGCCCCCAGGCTATGAGCTTCGCCAAGAGGGAATCGTAGTAGGGAGGGATCTTGTAGGATGCGTATATGTGCGTGTCCACCCTTATCCCCGGACCTCCGGGCGCGTGGAACCCCGTGACCATGCCGGAGGACGGCATGAAGTCCTTCTCAGGGTCCTCAGCGTTTATCCTACATTCTATGGCGTGGCCGGAGATCGAGACCCCCGCAAGTTCCTCGGTTAAAGGCTCCCCGGCAGCTATAAGTATCTGGGCCTTCACTATGTCCACGCCCGTCACCATCTCGGTTACGGGATGTTCCACCTGGATCCTGGTGTTCATCTCTATGAAGTAGAAGTTCCCGTCCTCGTCCAAAAGGAACTCCACGGTGCCGGCGTTACGGTATCCTACCTCTTTGGCTCCCCTCACGGCGGCCTCCCCCAACCTCTCCCTAAGTTCCGGATCCACGGCAGGGGAGGGGGATTCCTCTATGAGCTTTTGGTGCCTGCGCTGGATGGAACACTCCCTCTCGCCGAGGTGGACGACCTTCCCGTACCTGTCCGCCAATATCTGGACCTCTATATGTCTGGGTTTCTCTATGTACCTTTCTACATATAAGGCGGGATTTGAGAAAGAAGCCTGGGCCTCGGAGCTCGCCACGTGCCACGCCTTCTCCAGCTCCTCCGGTTCCTGCACCACCCTCATGCCCCTGCCTCCCCCTCCCCATACCGCCTTGAGCATTATAGGATATCCTACTTCCTCTGCCACTTCCTTGGCCTCGTCCAGGTCCTCGACCGGACCACGGCTGCCCGGGACCACCGGGACCCCGGCCCTCTCCATGGTCCTACGGGCCTCGGCCTTGTCCCCCATCCTGCTGAGCACATGGGAAGGAGGACCTATGAATGTGATACCGCAGGCCTCGCATATTTCGGCGAACAGGGGGTTCTCGGCCAGGAAGCCGTATCCAGGATGGACCGCATCGGCGTTCGTGACCTCAACCGCGCTGAGTATCGCTGAGATGTTGTTGTAGCTCGCCGAAGGGGGAGGGGGACCTATGCACACGTCCTCGTCGGCGAACCTAACGTGGAGGGAGTTGGCATCTGCCTCGGAGTGGACGGCCACGGTCTTTATCCCGAGCTCCTTGCAGGCCCTTATTATCCTCAGCGCTATCTCGCCCCTGTTGGCCACCAGTACCTTCTCGAACATCCCTAATCCAGCCTCACTAAGAAGAGTTCCTGGCCGTATTCTACGGGCTTGGCGTTCTCGGCCAAGACCTTCACTATCGTGCCTTCTACTTCGGACTCTATTTCGTTCATGATCTTCATCGCCTCTATTATACATACCGTCTGGCCAGCCTTAACCCTATCACCTTCCTTCACGAAGGGTTCGGCATCAGGGGCGGGGGCTCGGTAGAAGGTGCCCACCATAGGAGCCCTTATAGTGTAGAGCCTGTCCTCAGGGGCCTCCTCCCTCCCTTCCTGGAGGACGGGTGTAGGAGGTCCCTGGGCTGGGGCGCCTCGCACGAGGCGTATGTGGCGTCCCCAGGTCCTTATCTCAAGCTCCGTCAGTCCCTCCTCCTTCATGAACCGCACGAGCTTTCTGAGCAGGTCCTCTTTCAATTTAAACCCTCTCTATGTATTCCCTCGTCCTAGTATCCACCTTGACCGTGTCCCCCTCCTCTACGAAGAGGGGGACCTGAACTACGAGCCCGGTCTCGAGTTTGGCCGGCTTGGAACCTCCCGTGGCCGTGTCCCCTCGCACTCCAGGCTCCGTCTCCACGACCTTTAGCTCCACGAAATACGGGACCTCCACGCCGACCGGGGTATCTCCGTCCATGAACACGGAGGCGGCCTCGCCCTCCTTGAGGAAGAGCACAGCGTCCCCTGCGGCCTCCACGGGCACCGAGAACTGCTCGTAGGTCTCGGTGTCCATGAAGTATAACATGTCGTCGGAGCGGTAGAGGAACTGCATCTCCCTCCTTTCGAGCCTTACCTCCTCCACCTGCTCCCCGGACCGGAAGGTCCGGTCGAGGACTGCTCCCGTGCGCACGTTCTTCAGGCGAGTTCGGACGAAGCCCATGCCCTTGCCCGGCTTTACATGTTGGAACTCAACTATCGTGAAGAGCTCCCCTTCCAACCTTATCACCATTCCGTTGCGAAATTCGGAAGTTGTGGCCATAGCTCCTCCTACGATATCCTTACGAACTTGGGTGAGGAGGTGATCACCTCGGGTCCATCCCGTCCGAGGACGACCATATCCTCGGTCCTCACCCCCCACCTTCCGGGGAGGTATATCCCCGGCTCGACGGTGAACACCATACCTTCCTCAAGCTTCCCCTCCCCCTTGGGGGAGATCCTCGGAGGTTCGTGGACCTCGAGCCCCACCCCGTGGCCCAGGCCATGTCCGAAGTTCTCCCCGTACCCGGCGTCCTCTATCACCTTCCTTGCGACACCGTCAAGTTCCACCACATCCATACCGGGCCTCGCTGCCTCCAAGGCGGCGTTTTGAGCTTCCAGCACGACCGAGTGCACCTTCAAGAACTCCTCCTCAGGCTCCCCGAACCAGAATGTCCTGGTCATGTCGGAGGCGTAACCTCGCAGGAGTACACCGAAATCTACGAGCACGGGCTCCCCTTCGACGAGCTTCCTGTCGGAGGGTGCGGCGTGGGGTTTGGAAGAGTTCGGGCCGAAGGCGACTATGGGCTCGAAGGAGGACCCCTCCCCTTCCCTGTGGAGCCGGTACACCAGCTCAGCCGCCACCTCCCTCTCCGTCACCCCCGGACGCAGGAGGGAGAGGAGCCCCTCGAATATCCTGTCCCCTATCCTTGCGGCCTCCTTTATAAGGGCGATCTCCCCTTCGTCCTTCACGCTTCTGAGGGCCTCTAAACAAGAGGCCTTTGTCCATCCTACATCCGGGAACACCTCGAGGAGGCGGAGGTAGGTGCCGTAGGGAAGGGAGCCTTCAAGACCCACCCTTTCCCCCCAGAACCCATCCTTCAGGGCTTCCTTGAGCCCGTCCAGCAGCCTCTCCCTCGTGACCACGACTCGGCATCCCTGCGCCTCCTCCGTCTGCTCGCCGTACCTGGGGTCGGTTACGAGGACGAGGGCCTCCCCGACAGCCAAGATGCCCTCCCCGGAGAACCCACATAGATACCTGATGTTCGCAGGGTCGGCCAGGAGCGCGCCGGAGAGCCCCTCCTCAGAGAGCGACTCCTTCAACCTATCCCTTCGTCGATTCAAACGGCACACCATCCTGAATTCCCCTGAGCTTCTCCATGAGGACTTCGGCCCTTCCCCTCTGTTCAGGGTCCTTCCGGACCACGTCCTCCAATATCTGCATGGCCTTGGATATGAAGCCCTGCCTTGCGTATATCTCCGCCAAGGTCACGGTGGCGAACCCTCCCTCCGGAGGCGACCTCCTTACCGGACGACGCTTTATATGGCCTTCGAGTTCCGTCAGCTCGGCATCTATCTCCCCGAGCAGCTCTAAAGCCCTCTCAACGACCATCCCTGCCGAACCTTTCCACTATCTTCTCTATGACCTCCGAGGTGGAGCGTCCCCTCCACAGGGGCACTATAACGACCTCTCCCCCCGCCCCTTCTACGACCTCCCTCCCTACGACCTCCTCGGGCCTGTAGTCCCCTCCCTTCACGAGGACGTCCGGGAGGAGGCGGGATATCATCTTTAAGGGGGTGTCCTCGGAGAAGGGACACACGTAGTCCACGGCCTCAAAGGCGGCGAGCATGGCGGCTCTGTCCTCTAAGGGGTAGAAGGGCCTTTGGGGCCCCTTGAGCCTCCTCACGGAGTCGTCGTCGTTTAGGCCAACTATCAGGATATCCCCCAAGGCCTTGGCCGCTTTGAGAAGTTCTACATGCCCCCTGTGGAGTATGTCGAAGCATCCGTTCGTGAACACAACCTTCTTCCCCTCCCTCCTCCATCTCTCCCTCAGGAGGACGAGGTCCTCCAGATCTATGAGCTTACCCATGCCTCCTCCGTGGTAGGAGCTCAGGGCCGGGAGGAAGAGTTCTTCCCGGAGAGGACCAGAACTTTTCGGTCTGCGAGGTCCAATATGTTGCGGAATGCTGCGGCATCAGCCCCTACCTCCTGGGCGTGTCCGGCCCCATCCGAGGTTCGGGTAATAATAACATAATCTCTTCCGGGTTGTCAAGGGGCTTCGTCAGAACTTGGAGCCTACAGAAAGGTAAAGCCTCCTCCTTCCCTCCGAGGAGAAGCCGTAGGAGAGGGTCATAGGGCCTATCAAGGTCTCCAGTGATATGCTTCCCCCGAACGAGAGGAGAAGTTTCCCCCGGGGCCATATCCTGCCAATATCAGCCCTTATCCCTATGTGGGTATATTTCGGCATCCTGTACCTGTACCCGAAGTTCACGCAGAGGACCTTCCACCCCCTCATCTCCTCCTCCCTGTACCCGAAGAGGTCCTCCTGCCCGCCCAGGGTGAGCTGCTCGGTGAAGGGCACTTTCGGAGAGCTGATCCCATATCTCAGCTTTACGCTGAGGGTGTTCCTGGAGAGGAAGGTGAAGTAGGATTCGGTGGCCAGGTAGAACTTGAAGTAGTTCGGTCCCCCGAACCCTCCCCTCTCCCAGAGGACCTCGGTGCGCCTTCCCCTGCGGGGGAAGGGGTACCTGTCCAAGGTATCGAAGCACACCTTCAGGCGCGCGGACCTCACCTCGAACTCCCCCTTCGGATATCCGTACCCCCTCACCTCCTCCATCCACCCCCCCTCCTCTCTAAGCTCCAAAGATATGTCCCCGAGCCTCCTTATCTGCCTGCCGAGGGAGGCCACAAGAAACCCCGACCTCCGCCTGTATTCGCCCACCTCTTCCCCTTCCTCGAAGATGTAACTGCGCTTCACCTTATGTCCAAGGCCGAAGGAGAAGGTCCAATACGTCCTGAGGAACCTGTCCATGCAGAAGTTGGCGGCATAGACCTGTCTGCGCTCTCCAAGGACCACCGAGGAGCGGAGCCTCCCGCCTGTCCCGAGGACGTTGTCGTACCCGAGTTCTGCGAGCATCTCGGAGCGCTTCCTCCTGTCGAAGTGGAGTCCCAGACGGACGACGCTGTAGGGATGCTCTCTGACGGAGATGGTGAGGGCCACCCCCTTCCCCTTCCTTCGGAGACGCACCGAGACCCTGTCGAAGAGGCCGGTGCCGTATATCTGTTCCACACCTCGCTTCACCTTTCCTACATGGAAGACATCCCCGACCTTTAAAGGGAACTCCCTAAGGACGACGTACCTGCGGGTCGTCCTGTTGCCCTCGACATCTATTCCTACAATCCTCCCCTCGTCTACCTCGAGCTTTCCGTCCTCAAGCTTCGCCGTGGCGAGGATGTACCCCCTCCGGATGTACTCCTTCTCCACCGCTTCTTCGGGGCTTAAGCCCTCCCTCCTTCCTTCCCTCACGGCCTCACGGAGCCGTTCGTCCGAGATCAAGGTGTTGCCTTCGAAGACGAGGTTAGGGGGAGGCTCGCTCGTCCCCTCGTCACTTTGGGTGCCGTCCAGAAGGTCGAGGAGCTCGGGGAGCTTCTCCTCCATCTCTTCCTCTCCGAGGGCGATGAGGGAATCCACCTTCCTGTAATCGAACGAGGAATATCCTTCCAGCTTGGGTGCTACCACGAAGTCGGCTTTCTCAAGCTGCTTCCTCAGTTCGTCGGCCATAAGGATGGTCGTGGCCTGGTCGGCTATCTCTAAAGGGGTTCGGAGGGTACCCTTAGGTCTGAGGGGTGCGGATGTATCCACCGCTATCACGAAGTCCGCCCCCATCTCCCTCACGGTCTCCACGGGGACAGGTTCCTTGAGCCCGCCGTCGGCGAGCCACCTTCCCTTCCAAGGGTGAGGGACAAAGAGCAAAGGTACAGAGATACTTGCAAGCATCGCCTCCGATAGGTCCCCACGGCCTATGACGACCTTCCCTCCCGTGACTATGTCCGTGGCCACGGCCCTGTAGGGGATGGGAAGTAAGTCGAAGTCGCCCCCACAGAGGTAGGAGGCCCTCGCCGTAAGGGTCCACAGGAAGTGGGCCAGGCGCTGGCCCCTGGTCAATCCCCTGGGAAGTTCGGGCCTCAGCCACTGGAACCTCACTTGGAGGAGGTTTCTGTCCTCCTCCTCCCTCATGCCCGGGAAGAGGGAGGTGCGCGGAGGGGAGTTACCTATGAACGCCCCCCAGTCCACCTTGCGGGCCAGGGCCTCTATCTCCTTTGCCGAATAGCCAGCAGCGTACAGCCCCCCTATCACCGCTCCTATGCTCGTGCCAGCTATCCTGTCCACCTTCACTCCGGCCCTCTCCAACACCTTGAGGACCCCTATCTGGGCCAGACCCCTGGCACCCCCTCCGCTGAGGGCAAGGCCTACGGTGCCGGATGCGAGCGACGGCCAGAGCAGGACTAGGAAGCTCAACCTCCACATACGGCCCCCTTCAGAAGGGCCATCAGGGTCAGGGCGTTCTCCACGGCATATCCTTTGTAGTCGTTGTTGAAGTATACGAACGTCTCATCGACCTTCTCGTCCAAGGACCTTACGATCTCGGCCCAGGTCCTCAGCTCCTCTTCCGTGTACCTGTGGGAGTACCAGGATTCGGAGCCGTGGAGACGTACGTATGCGAAGGAAGCCGTGACCTCGGGCAAGGTTCTGAGTCCCGGAGCGTTCACTATACAATAAGCTATCCCTTTCTCCCTCAAGAGACTTAATGTCTCCTCCACCAACCACCTTTCGTCCCTGAACTCCATCGCATACCTGAGCCCTGCAGGAAGTTTTTCTAAGAACGCTGAAAGCTTCCCAAGGTCGGGTCCGAGCTTAGGGGGAAGCTGGAAGAGCACGGGCCCGAGTTTATCCCCTAAGGGGGAGAGCCTTCCGAGGAAGGCCCTCAGGGACTCCTCGGAAGCACCGAGCTTCCTCCTGTGGGTGAAGGTTCTGTGCGCCTTGACGGAGAATACGAACCCTTCCGGGGTGGCCTCGGCCCACCTTTCTACGGTGCGTTCGGAGGGGAAGTGGTAGAAAGTGTAGTTGACCTCCACGGTCGGGAAGTGTCGGGAGTAAAAGGGAAGTTGCCCCTCCTTGGGAAGGTCGGGAGGGTAGAAGACCCCGGTCCAGTGGGGGTATGCGTATCCTGAGGTGCCGATATAGACCACCTACAGCTCCCGAAGCCGGAGAAGACCTCAGTCCTTCACGGGACCTCCTTCGACGAGGCCGAAATATAGCCCAATTCGAGCGATAAGTCAAGGGGACTCATCCCACGACCACCTTGGGGAAGAGAGCGTCCGTAAGCCCACGGACCTCCCTGTCCATCCCGGGTTCGACCTTCAGCTCGAGCTGGAGGTAGGACTCGAAGGCGGTCCTCCTCCCCGCCACGAGCAGGGTTATGGCCTCGTCGCTCCCCACGAGCTTCACCTCAGCATCCTCGTCCGGCTCCCCCACCCTCACCTTCCCCCCCTCTATCGTTAGTCCCGCGCGGTGCTCCTCCCCCAATATGGCCACCTTCCCCGTCCAGCCCCTGTACTTGCTTCCTTCAAGCCTCGCCTCCAAAAGTGGGGATATCTCCTCCAGGAGTCTCTGCAGGTCCACCACCCCGAACATCTCGACCCCGTCGGTCCGCTCGGACCTGTAACCCATGCCCTGGAGCAGCTCCTCAAGGAACTCGTCCTCCGGCGGCCACCACTCTACTTCCTTCGCTCCTGCGGACAGCAGTTCGTTGTGGAGGGCGCAGAGGAGTACCTGCCCCACCCCGAGCCTCTCGTCCACATCTCTAACGTAGACCCCCTCTATCCTCGCCCTCTCCCTCTCGACCCTCGCCGAGGCCCATCCTAAAAGCTTCCCCTCCCCCTCCGCAAGCCTGATCACGAGGTGTCTCGGAGGCTTCGTCGCCCTGGACCTCCCGACGCCCAGGTACTCGGAAGTGACATCGTTTGCAAGTTCCGCCATGGCCACCTCGTCCCCTGCTGCGTAGCCCCTCACGACCACACCTTCCAAGGGCCGGACCATCTCGGGCCCTTCGAGCTTCTTCCAGTACCTCGTGTAGATGCGAAGGTCCACGAACCCGTAGCTCCTGTAAAGAGCGTGGGCCACGTTCCGGGTGCCGGTGTGGAGCCTTTTACACGAGCATCCCCTCACCGCAGGGTGGTCCACGACCCTCCCCATCGTCTCCCTGGCCAGACCCTTCCTCCTGTACTGCCTCACCGTGCCCACCCAGCCCACGTACACCGAGGAAACGTGGATGTTGCCGGGGAAGTGGAAGGGCTCGAACCTGGACCACACCTCGTTCACGAGGTACCCGTCCACCTCGTTGCGGACCTGCAGGAAGCCCCTATGCACGACATCGGTCCTGGCTTCCTTCAGGGCCGAGACCTGGAGCCTGCCTCCTCCCTCGTGACCCACCCGCCTCAGGGCGTATCCCGCATCGAGCTTGAACCTTAGGTCCTGCCCCTCCGCAAGACCTGCGAGCAGGGAGGCGAACTCCCGCTCGCCCATGCGCACAAGGGCCAGGGCGGATAAGGCCCTCAGTCCCTCATCCTCCTCCTTAAGGAGCCTCCTCAGGGCCTCCCTCGCCCTCCGGTCCGAGGCCCTCGCAAGTTTGAGGGCCGAATATGCCACCTCGTACGGGTCCTCGGATTCCAGCATGGACGCTAACTCCTCCGGCTTCCTCCCGTCCATCTCCCACATCCCCTCTAAGGCCTCCAACCTCTCCGAGGTCTCCTTCCTTGGGTCCCGGAATATTCCATCCAGGTACCTCCTCACCTCAGCTCCGAACTCCGGGGAGTCCCGGTCCTTCGGGGGAAGCGGGTGCACGGTGACCCCCATGCCTGCGAACCAGGGGAAGAGGTCCTCCCCCACGGCCCTGCTCATCGTCCACACCATTACATCCAGCTCTGTGAAGGGCACAGGAGGCACCCCCTTCCTCGGGTCCTCCGGGAATTCCTCCATGAGCTTAGGGAGGAGGTGCCCGTACTTCTCCTCCAGCTCCCTCCATATCCTCACCCCCTGCGGTATCCTCCTCTCGTCCCACCACCATCCCATGCGGGCGAAGTCCGACCTCCCCTCCGGGTCCTCCCCGAGCCACTTCATGAACTCACCGTACATCTCCTCAGCTTCATCATCGAACCCTAAGGCCCTCATCGCCTTCGTTCCCAAGTATATCCTTAGGGTGCCCTCCAAAAGACCGCTGAGTATGAAAGCATCGCGCACCTTCCAGAAGAACATGTCGTAGAGCATAACCCCCACGCAGAAGGCGAGCTTGGGCTCCGAGGGTAGGGCCCCCAGGCTCACGCCCCAGCTCCCGTCCCCCCTCACGTACGAGACCTCGGTCATCGTCGAGGGCACCACCTCCACGACCTCGGGAAGGGACAAGTCCTTACCGAAGGATCTATTGAACTCTTCCAGCACCTTCCTCAGGACCTCCAAGGACTTATCCACCCTATCCTCCACGAACGGTACGTAATGTACGGTCGTGCCCTCCCGCTCGCATATCGCCTCGTCAGGAGGTACCTCGTCCGGCACTTCCCCATCCTCGGGTTCCGCGCCGGCGGAAAGCCAGTCGAGGAGGGGACAGCATGCTGGTCCTCCCTCGTCCAGAAGCTTCGTATCCCCTACGGCCACCACCCTTCCCCTTCCGAACCCGAAGCAGAGGGCCACCGGCGTCCCGGTCCCCTTATGTCTCAGGAGCACCTTCGCACCTTCGGGCCCCTCGACCCCACAGCACCTCGAAAGGTAAACGTACCCTATCCCGAGCCCCCTCCACAGTTCGTGTTCCACAAGTTCCACCTCGTCCTCCGGGAACCCCCTTACGAGGGTATGGTCGTGCCCCACCTCCTTGGGCAGGAAGAACCTCACGCCGAACCTGCCCCCCATACGGTTCACGGCGGAACCCTCAGGGTCCCCTCCCACGTCCCTCAGGAACCTCCCCAAGTTCATAGCCAGGAGGAGTCCTCCTCCCTCCTCCACGAACCTCACGACAGCCTCGGCCTCCTCATCGGAGTATGGAAGCTGGGAATGTCCCGATATCACTATCACGTGGTACCGTTTCAGGACGTCCCGGCCGAGTGCCCTTCCGTTGTCCGTGGTCCTGTACACATCGTCGGGTTCGAACCTCGCTATCCCTCCCGCGCAGCTCCTGTCCCTGGACCTATCTACTAAGACCTTGATGAGCTTTCCCATCTTCGCCCCCTTGCTGCAGCAAGGCCTCGGTGCCTTCGCCCTCCCACGGCTAAGATACGAAACAGACCTTCGGTCTTCAAGGAAAAAAGTTGACAGGGAAGGTTCGGAGACCCCCCAGGACCTCACAGGGGTCGTGGTTTGGCTCCTCTCGCCCTCGGCTTCCTTCGTCACCGGGATCGTGGTGCCCGTAGACGGTGGATTCTCCGCCTTCAGAGGATGAGCTTGCCGTTAGAGGTCCTCCTTTACTGTGAACCCAAGGCTTGCATTTTGCCGGAAGAAACATTATCTTCCGTCCAGAGCAATGAGGGCTGTTATTGAGCAGCAGTGGTCCATCGTTACGATGATGGGAAAACGTTTGAGGTAGAGTTTGTCACGGGTGAGGGCGAAACTGTCGCTGTTGTCACCCTATCTGAAGCGGACATTCGGCCTATGGGCCGTGGAGAAATCCTCCATGTTCGGGAACTTGTGCCAGCATAATCTGTGGCGGCTGTCAGGAACGGGCCTTATTCCTGTGCCGTGAAAGGTCTTTCCCCTTTGTCCAAGGAGGTGGTCGGATATGTCGTCAGCAGCTATTGCGACGGTGGCTAAGATGATGGAGTCCTTACCGGAGAACTTACAGGAGCAGGTGGTAGAACATCTGCGGGAGTATATAGCGGATCTGATGGATGAACTTCAATGGGACATGTCGTTCAAGAAGACACAATCCCAGTTGGTATCTGCTGCACGGAAGGCTAAACAAGAGGTCGCTGAAGGGAAAGCCGAACCTATGGACTATGGGAGGCTATGAAATCTGCCACCTTACCATCCTTCTGGGATGCTTATGCATCCCTTGACGAAAAGATTAAGGTCAAGGCGAGGAAAGTATTCCGTTTGTGGGCTCAGAATCCCTTCCATCCTTCCCTCCATTTCAAGTGTATCAACCGTGATGAAAACATCTGGTCCGTGCGTATAACCCGTGGCTATCGTGCCCTTGGTATACTTGAGGGTGATACGGTTACCTGGTTTTGGATAGGAAGTCACAAGGACTATGAGCGCTTTTTTCGAGGAGATTCACTCTAAGTGATGTCTCTTGACAAACCGAGGAGAAATGATTATATTTATGCCCTGCAATAAAGGCAGGTGATGTAACTTGCAGTCCAGCATAAGCTCAATATTAGCTTATGACCCCCTCAGAAAAAGGGGATGGGGTAAGGATAATTTAGGCCCATATCCATAATCTGGATGTGGGTTTTTGTATTTTTAAGGAGGTGATGTTCCCATGAGATGGCTGCTTCTGGCTTTGACTTCATTCCTTTTCGCATTACCTGGATTTGCCTTACCCCTTAAGCTTAAAGAAGGAGTCAACGAAGTTACGGTCTGGATCGTGAACAGGGGTGGGGAGGAACTGAGGGACCTGAGGCTCGAGGTTGATGAAGATAATCTTCCACCTTGGGTAAGTTTTGTTGAGGGCTTGGGAGAAGTTTCGGCTTCCAAAGGCGCCAGGGTTCCCCTTAGGATGTTGGTGGAGTTGGAAGGTGCCCCTTCGGGTGGGGAGTTCACACTTCCCCTGGCCTTGGTGGATGGTTCGGGGAGG
>QNCW01000016.1 GCA_003645885.1 Candidatus Latescibacterota bacterium
ATCTTGGCAAGGGACTTGACAGAGGAAGGAATTTTTGTATATTATACAAGCAGTGCCGAAGTGGCGGAACTGGCAGACGCGCTGTCTTGAGGGGGCAGTGCCCTTCGGGGCGTGCGGGTTCGAGTCCCGCCTTCGGCACCACCTGTGGGGGCGAAAGGTCTCGACGGGGTTGGAGGGGGCGGGGACAGCGTGCCGAGGTCCCCGGCGACCTCGTAAAAAAGCCGGGAAACTACAACTGCCGACTACGGCTACGCTCTGGCTGCTTAATTGAAGCAGCCCGTCCGCCCCGCCGCTCCCGCTCGGCGGGATGCGGGCGTCGGGAAAGCGGGATAGTCCTGGACCCTTCCGCCTGCGGGGGACAGGGCGAAGTTCGAGCGGGCTGGCCTGCGGAGACCCTGCCCGTCGGGGCTCCGCAGGCGAGAGGAAAGGACGGGCTAAGCACGTAGAGGTCCTCGTCGCCACAATCCCGGACGCGGGTTCGATTCCCGCCGCCTCCACCATTCCGCCGGGTTTCGGTCCGGCGATTTTTATTTGTGGCACCGTTCTTGCTCTAAAGCTCCGGTATGAAAACATGGGCGAGCATACTGACGTTGCTTTGGTGCGCCACCCTGTGGGCCCACCCCGGAGGACCCCACGGTCGTCCTCCCTGGGCCGGCCACAGGAGGGAGGCCTTCCTGAGGGGCCTCGCTCATCGGGCGGAGGAGCTTTTAGAAGAGGCCTCCCGTAAGGGAGTGGCCGAGGAAGATTCCCAGAAGGCAGCGCTCCTCCGTCTCGGGATGGAGCAGCTCAGGGAAGGGCTCAGGGCTCTGAAGCTCGGCCAATACGGGTTGGCCTTCCGGCTCCTGGACCAGGCCAGGTTCCTCGGAAAATTTTTGGTCGGCAGGAAGCCTCGTGGGTTTGGGATGGAAGAGATCGTAAGGGGCAGTCGGCTCATCCTCCGTCAGATAAGAGAGCTGGGAGGTCCTCCTCCACCTTGGCTCGAGGAGGCGGAGGCTCTTCAGAGGGAGGCAGAGGAGGACATCAGGCAAGGAAGGTACGAGGAAGCTCGCTGGAAGGTTCGCAAGCTCCGAAGGTTGCTCTTTATGTCGCTGAGGGACCTCCATCCCTCCCCGGAAAAGGTCGGCGAGGTCGTAGAGCGCACCGAAGGGATGCTCCGAAGATGGGGTAAGCCCATCTTGGATTCCGGCGTCCCGGATGCCATCGCCATCTTCGAAAGTGCCTTCGAGCACCAGAAGAGGGCCGAGGAGGCCCTAAAGTCCGGAAGGCTCAAGGAGGCCCTCCTGCAGACCCATGTAGCCACAAGGATGCTTTTGAGGGCGATGAGCTTAGCAGGGATAACCCCGGAGTAACGGCGTACCATACGGTACACCCATCAGTACGAAAAGGTACACTTATGGATGTTAAGCTCTTTAGATATGCATGGGTAGCCTTGTTAGCTCTCCTCCTTCCCGCCTGTGCCCTCTCGGATTCCTTGGACCTTGAAGGGTGTATAGAGGTCGCTCTTAAAAGTTCACCCGAGCTTGCCGTGGCAGAAGGGAGGGTGACCAAGGCTGAGATCGCCCTGAAGGACGCTAAGGCCGCCCTGCTTCCGAAGGTGGAGCTTTCCGGAGGGTACCACCTGAACGACGTCTACAGCAGGCTGAGGTGGGACGAGAGGAACTACAACCTCTCCATCTCGGCGTCCGCAACACCTTACGACGGCGGAAGATCCTTGCTGAGGATAGCGCAAGCTAAGGAATCCTTAAGGTCTGCCGAGGCTGGTTACGCTGCGGCCAGAGCTGCTGTCGTGCTCGAGGTCGTAAGGAGATATTACGAGGTGCTCAAGGCCTCCGAGCTTCTGAAGGTCAGAAAGGAGGCCCTCCTTCAGAAAAGGAAGCACCTGGAGCTTGCGGAAGCTAAGTTCCACCAGGGGCTCGTGCCGAGGTCCGACGTCCTCAAGGCGGAGGCCGAGGTCGCGGCCGCAAGGCTCGATTCCCTCCAGGCCGAAGGCGAGCTGAAAATTGCATATGCGAGGTTGAAGGATGCTATGGGGATGGAACTTGAAGCACCCGTTCGGATAAAGCCGGTCCGGTTCGTCGAGGAAGAGCTTCCCACCTTCGAGGAGTGCCTGAGGGAGGCCCTGAGGAACCGCCCAGAGATCGCCCAGGCGAGGGCGAGCGTAGAGATCCGGAGGTACAACCTCAAGCTCGCTAAGCTCGAGACATGGCCCGTGCTTTCCGTCTCTGGTTCTTATAATATATACGCAGACAGGCTCTTAGGAAGCCCCGTGGACAGAAGTTGGAGGAGAAATACGGATTGGGTCTTCGGGGTCGGGCTCAGCTTCCCAATATTCGACGGAGGGGTGAGGAAACGGGCGGTCCGGGAGGCGGGGGTTTCCCTCAAGGAGTCGGAGTTGGACTACCTGAACATGGAGAGGGCGATAAGGTTGGAGGTGAGGACGGCTTACATAAACCTGAGGACGGCCGCCGAGAGGGTGAAGCTCTCCGAAAAACAGGTCGAAAGCGCACAGGAAAGCTACGAGGCGGCCCTCGGAAGGTACGAAGTAGGAGTAGCCCCTATAACCGAGGTCATAGACGCCCAGGTCGCCCTGTCCGAGGGCAAGGTGAACCACACGAGAGCCGTCTACGACTACCTGTACGCCAAGGCGGCCTTAGATAAAGCCGTAGGACGGACTCCATATGTGGGGAGGTAGGATGAAAAAGGCTACGGCCATATTAGGGACCCTGGCAGTCCTGGGGGGAGCTTTGGCCTTCTGGTCCCTTTCGAAGGAGAGGGAGCCCCGACGTCCCCCCTTCAGGACGGTCCCGGTGGAGCGGGGGGACATAGTCGTCAAGGTGACGGAAAGCGGGAGGGTGGAGCCCGTGACGAGCGTGGACGTCAAGTCCGAGATGGCCGGTGAGGTCAAGAAGCTCTTCGTGGAAGAGGGGGATACGGTCATGGTGGGCGATCCCCTCGCCCTGATCCAGCAGGAGTCCTCCCAGGCCCAGCAGGTCGCCCAGGCCAGGGCCTCGCTCGAGAGGGCGAGGTTGGACTTAGAGAGGGCGAGGAGGAACCTCGAGCGGCAGAGGGCTTTGTACGAAAAGGGTTTCATAGCTAAGAAGGATGTTGAGGACGCCGAGGAGGCGTACAGGAAGGCGGAGATCCAATACGACCTTGCCCGAAGACAGCTCTGGCTGGTGTTGGGAGGGAGGGGCTCGGTCCCGGAGCAGGCCTTTGAGGACACATCGCTCGAGACCATAGTGATAAAGGCCCCGATCTCCGGGGTGGTGACCTCCCTCAAGGTGGAGGAGGGGGAGATGATAACCTCGGGCACGAGGGCGTATATGGGTGGAGGAACCACACTTATGACGATAGCCGATTTAAGCAAGATGGTCGTAAAGGTGGAGGTAAACGAGGTGGACATAACCAAGGTGGAGGTGGGTCAAGAGGTAAGGATAGGGTTCGACGCCATAAGGGGGAAGGTTTACCACGGAAGGGTGAAGAAGATAGCCCCGGCCGGGGTGCTCAAGGGAAACGTGGTGGTGTATCCTGTGGAGGTGGAGATAACCGACCTGGACGGGAGGATACGTCCCGGAATGACCGCTGACCTGGACATAATAGTGGGCGAGGCGAGGGACGTGCTTTATGTCCCGAAGGAGGCGGTGCGCAGGAGGAGGGTCCTGGTCCTCGTCGACGGAAGGCCCGTTCCGAGGCCCGTTGTGACAGGACTCGAGGACGATGTGAAGGTAGAGATAAAATCCGGGCTCAGGGAAGGCGATGAGGTGGTCGTGTTTGAGGAAGGGGTTAAGGAGGAGATGCTCAAGAAGCTTAGATCCATGAGACCGCCCCGACCCAGACCTCCCAGGAGGCCCTGATGGAGGCGATAATAGATGCAAGGGACGTAACCAAGGTCTACAGGACGGGCAAGGTCGAGGTCCACGCCCTGAGGGGAGTCTCCATAAAGGTGGAAAGGGGGGAGTTCGTGGCCGTCATGGGTCCCTCGGGCTCGGGCAAGACCACCCTTATGGACATATTGGGCTGCCTGTCCAAGCCCACCTCGGGCGAATATTCCTTAGAGGGAAGGTCGGTCGGAGACCTGAACGACGATCAACTCTCTGATGTCCGCAATCAAAAGATAGGCTTCGTGTTCCAGACTTTCAACCTCCTTCCCCGGGCCACGGCCTTGGAGAACGTGGAGCTTCCGCTTCTATATGCTGGCGTAAGGGAGCGAAGGAGGAGGGCCTTGGAGGCCCTTAGGGCCGTGGGCCTGGAGCACAGGGCCGACCACTACCCGAGCGAACTGTCGGGAGGGGAACAGCAGAGGGTGGCCATAGCGAGGGCCCTGGTAAACGACCCGGCAATAATCTTGGCCGATGAGCCCACCGGAAACCTCGATACGAAGTCGAGCAGGGAGGTTATGGAGACCTTCCGGAAGTTACACGAAGAAGGCAGGACCATCGTCCTCGTGACCCACGACCCTGAAGTGGCCGGATATGCCGACCGCATCGTCTATATCAGGGACGGGAGGGTGGAAAGGGAGGAGGTCAGGAGCAGAACGTCTTCCCCTCTGCCGGGCGACGCTCCCGAGGAACCCCGGAGGAGGGGGGGGATCCTCGGAAGCTTGATGTCCGGGATATCTTCGGGGTACAGGGGGCTTTTGGCCAACAAGATGAGGTCCTTCCTCACGGTGTTGGGGATAGTCATAGGAGTGGCGGCGGTTATAGGCATGCTCGGCGTGGGGGAGGGGGCGAGGTACCATGTCACATCGCAGATAGAGAAGCTCGGCTCGAACGTGCTCATAGTCTTCTACAGGCACCCCAGGAGCAAGGAACAGGCTATGGAGTGGAGGGGAAGGTCCAAGGGCCTCACATACGAGGACGCCCTGGCAATAGAGAGGGAATGTCCTGCCGTGGCCTACGTGGCACCCGAGGTGAGGACATCGGCGTCGGTCAGGTACCTGGACAAGGAATGGGACACACAGGTGGTGGGCACGACCCCGTCCTACCAGGTCATCAGGAACCACTGGGCCGAGGAGGGGAGGTTCTTCGGAAGGGAGGAGATGGAATCCTGGGCGAAGGTCTGCGTGATAGGCAAGACCGTAAAGGAGGAGCTCTTCGGGGACGAGGACCCCATAGGCAAGGAGATAAAGATAGGGAGGGAGAGGGTCACGGTGATAGGGGTTATGGAGGAGAAGGGGGCCTTGGGTTGGCGCAACTTCGACGACCAGGTCTTCGTTCCTGTGATAACTATGCAGAAGAGGATAACAGGGGAGGATAGGGTGGGGGACATCCTGGTGCAGGCGAAAGGTGGGGACCTCATGGATGAGGCCGAAGAACAGGTCAGAGCCCTTCTTCTGAAGCGCCACAACCAGGTGGAGGACTTCCAGATAAGGAGCCAGGAGGAGTTCAGGCAGACGGTGGAGAAGACCGCAAGCACTTTTAAACTTATGTTGGCCGGGATAGCCGCCATCTCCCTCCTTGTCGGGGGCATAGGCATTATGAACATAATGCTCGTCACGGTCACGGAACGCACGAGGGAGATAGGGATAAGGAAGGCGGTCGGGGCCAAGAGGAGGGACATCTCCCTCCAGTTCCTCATAGAGTCCTCGGTATTGGCTACGGTGGGAGGGCTCTTGGGGATCCTTTTGGGGGTTTTCTTCGCTAATACCTTAGGGAACATGATAGTAGGTGCTGGGGCGTTCGGGCCGAGGAGGTTCTTCCAGGGGGGACACTCCGTCGTGACGCCGGAATCCATCGTGCTCGCCTTCGCCTTCGCGGTTGCGGTGGGGGTGTTCTTCGGCATGTACCCTGCGGACAAGGCCGCTAAGCTCGACCCAGTGGAGGCGTTGAGGTACGAATAGTCGAAGGTCTGGGGGGCTCCCGGAGGTGTACGGTTCGGTACACAAGGCCTGTACAAGGTGGTACAAATTCAGGGCGAAGGTATCGGAAAAAGGGCCCGTGGCAAGCGTGGGCCCTTTGGCATAGTATATGCTTACTGAATATATACGAGGAAAGATCCAAACGGAAGGGAGGTGAGACCATGAAGAGGTTCTTCGTCCTCGCACTGGCACTGGCTGCCCTCGGGCTCGTCACAGCTCCTGTATACGCCCGAAGAGGGCCTCGTCCCGCCTTCGCCAAGCTTACGGACGACCAGAAGGCGGCCATAAGGCAGAAGGTCGAGGAGCTGAGGGCTCAGGGCGCTTCGAGGGAGGAGGTGCGTGAGGCCGTCCGGCAGATGCTGGAGGACTGGGGCATAAAGCCTCCACCCCGGCCCAGGCTGACGGAGGAGCAGAGGGCCGAGATCAGGGAGATGGTGAAGGAGATGAAGGAGGCCGGAGCATCTCCTGCCGAGATACGCAGAGCTGTGGCCGAAAAGCTCCGGGAGTGGGGAGTGAGGCCTCCAAGGAAGCGTCCTCTGCTCCGCATCATCTTCTCTAGGCTCACGGACGACCAGAGGGCGGCCATAAGGCAGAAGGTCGAGGAGCTTAAAGCCCAGGGTGCCTCGAGGCAGGAGATACGCAGGGCCGTGGGGCGGATGCTCAAGGAGTGGGGCGTAAGGCTTCCGAGGAGGCGTCCTCACATCTTCGCCAGGCTGACGGAGGAGCAGAGGGCCGAGATCAGGGAGATGGTGAAGGAGATGAAGGAAGCCGGAGCATCTCCCGAGGAGGTTCGCTCGGCCGTCCGGGCTAAGCTCCAGGAGTGGGGTATAGTGCCTCCGGAAGCTTCCGCCGGGCCTTCGGCCAAGCCCGCTGCCCCGGCTGCGGCAGAGCCCACGACCTGGGGACAGCTCAAGGGACAGTTCAAGTGATGTCCATGGGGCAGGGCTTCTGCCCTGCCCCTGACTTGAAGCTATGAAGAGCGGTCTCGTGGCCATATGGGAGCGGAGACACGCCGGTGGGAAAGGAGGTGAGGTGTATGCGGATCAAGTTGCTGGCAGCTTCCCTCCTCCTGCTCGGGGGGTTCTGGAGCTGGGCACGGGCCGACGAGAGGGAGATGAGGAAGCTACGGGAGGACATAGAGGTCCTCTCCGTGCTCAGGAAACTTGAGCTGACCCGTGAGCAGCGGGAGAAGCTCGCTTCCATCTATAGGCAGTTCAAGGCCTTGAAGGAGGAGCACGATAAGAAGCTCCTCGGGCTCCTGAGGAAGAAGAGGGACCTGTTGCTCTCCGGCAGGGCATCGGAGGAGGAGCTCATAGACCTGGACTGGAAGCTCGAGCAGGAGAAGCTTATGTTCAGGACCGAGGTCAGGAAGCTCAAGGCGAGGGCAGAGGAGGTCCTGACCCCGGAGCAGAGGAGGAAGCTCAGGAGGGCATGGTTCCGCCCCAAGAGGCCGCCGAGGCCCGGGCGTCCTCCCAGGTGGGAACATCCTCCCGAACGTTTCGGCCCTCCACCCCCGGGTCCTTCGAGGAGGATGGGCTTCTTCTGGAAGATGATGGAACTGCTTGGGGAGGGGAAGTAGAGCACTCCCCGGCGAAGGGGGCGGGTCGAAGGCCCGCCCCTTTCTTCTTGACATGGGCCTACGAAGTTGTTATAGTCCCCTTGGGGAAACTCAGCTCAAAAGACGTCATCGGCGAGGGGAGGTGAGATGGTGGCAAGGGAGCTCAGATGCCCCAGGTGCGGGGAGGTGGTCCAGGTCTACAGGAACCCCATCCCCACCGTCGACATCATAATAGAGGTGGGAGACAAGATCGTGCTGATATCGAGGAGGAACCCACCGTACGGATGGGCCATTCCGGGGGGGTTCGTGGACTACGGGGAGAGCTTGGAGGAGGCCGCCCTCAGGGAGGCCAAGGAGGAGACGGGGCTGGATGTCCAGCTTTCCGAGCAGTTCTACACGTACTCCGACCCTGAAAGGGACCCACGCCACCACACCATAACTACGGTCTACATAGCCAAGGCGGAGGGGACCCCGAGGGGGCTGGACGACGCCGAAAGGGCGGGACTTTTCTCGGAGGAAGGGCTTCCCGAACCTTTGGCCTTCGACCACGGGAGGATACTGAGGGATTACTTCGAGTACAGGCGCACAGGTAGAAGGCCTCAGCCCCTCACCTCGCACTCGGCAAAATAGGGGGAGAGCCTTCGGCATAGGTCCCTCAGAAGTTCGGGGGGTGTGGGGTCGAGCTTATGAAATTCGGGGTCCAAGGTCTTTATGGGCCTGAAGGCCTGGAGGGCGTACCTCGGGGCACCCTTAAGCCACCTCGCTATCTCCTCGTACTCTCCGTCCTCCAGAAGCCCCGGGACCACCGTGGTACGGAACTCATGCGGAGTCCCGGTCTCCTTCAGGAGCCTTATGGACTCTTCTATCTTGGACACGTCGACCTTGGCCCTGACGACCTCCCGATACCTCGAGGGAGGGGCCTTTATGTCCATCGCCACGTAGTCCACGAGGCCGTCCTCCAGGAGCTCCCTTAAGAGGTCGGGGTGGTGGCCGTTGGTGTCCACCTTGATATCTATCCCTATTTCTTTGACCTTCCTCAGGAAAGGGACTATATCCCGGTGTAACAGGGGTTCCCCTCCGGTGACGCAAAGCCCGTCCACGAAGCCCTTCCTCTCCTCGAGCAGCTCCAGGACCTCATCCTCAGGGACCTCGACCGGGTACTCCCCACGGACCAGTTCGGGGTTCTGGCAATAGGGACATCGAAAGTCGCATCCGACCGTGAAGACCGTAACGGCCAAGTGGTCGGGAAAGTCCAAGGCCGAAAGTTTCTGTATCCCCCCGAAGGTCATATCTCCTCCCTTCCCTCAGGATTTGTTCCCCCGGCGACCCTGTGGGCCCAGCGTATAGGCTCGGGAAGGCGGTATCCGCGGCAGGTGGCGAGGATCAACCTTATCGCCGGTCCAAGGCCTATGAGATGGCCGGGGGAGACGTATACCGGTTTGACCTTGTCCCTCGTCCTTACCACGGCGCCTATCACCTCACCCCTGTCGTACAGGTAGGAGTACGAACCTGCCTCCGCACCCGGCTCACCGTGCCTCCCCCACAGCCTGGACTTGGCACATCCTACGGTCGGGACGCCTATAAAAAGTCCTAAGTGCGAAGCTATCCCGAGCCTCCTGGGATGGGCTATCCCCTGGCCGTCCACGATGACGACCTCCGGCTCGGTAGAAAGCTCCTCGAACGCCCTGAGCACTATGGGACATTCCCTGAAGGAGAGGAGCCCGGGGATGTAAGGGAAGTCGACCTTTCCCTCCGCCACTGCCCAGTCCAGAAGTTCCAGCTCCGGGAAGCTCAGGACCACCACCGCGGCCCTCGCCCTTTCCCCCTTCACCCCCACATCTACCCCTCCCACCTTCCCCACGTCCCCCGGGTCCCCTTCGGTCACCACCTCATCGGCGAGCTCCCTCTGGAGCCTTACGGCCTCGTCCGGAGAGAGGTCCCAGCTATGCCTCGCTCTCACCCTCATAGGCGAGGGGCCTTAAGAGCACGAAGAACTCCCTGTTCCCCCCCGAGCCCGGAAGGGGCGAAGGTTCCAAGTTCAATATCTCCAGTCCCAGGGCCCTTATCCCTTTTAATGTCCTTCCCACCACGGCGTTCAAAAGTTCCCGTCGCACCACCCCTCCCCTCCTCTCCCTCGGAAGGGCCTCGTACTGGGGCTTTATGAGGGAAATTATAAGGCCGCCCGGCTTAAGAAGGGAGGCGGCCTTTGGAACTATGAACTTCTGGCGCGTCCATCCGACATCTATCGTCACGAGGTCCACCTTTTCCGGAAGCTCGGCGTAAAGGGCGTTCACCCCCTCCATCACGACGACCCTGGGGTCGTTCCTGAGCTTCCAGTCGAGGACCCCCTTGCCCACCTCGACAGCGTAGACCTTGGCCGCCCCGTGCTTAAGAAGGCAGTCTACGAAGCCGCCCACGTGTGAGCCGAGGTCAGCCACGATTTTGCCCTTCACTTCCACCTCGAACTTCTCCAAAGCGTGCTCGAGCTTCTCCCCTGCCCTGCTCACGAACCTCCTCATCTCCTGTACACGCTCAGCCTGCACTCAAAGCCGTGCTCGTGGGCCATCAGGCCTCCTTCCTCCTTAGGAGGTCATCCATGAACCTGTCCGCTATCTGGAGGGCTTCCTTCCAGGAGCACCTGTACAACACCTTTATCAAGGCCACGCATCCCAGGGCCAGCGCAGCTGCCAGGAACAACAACCTTCCCAAGGTCCTCATATGCACCTCCTATCTAAAACTTACCCTTAAAGCTCACCCTGTGCACCTCACCGAGCTCCCCGAAGGTAGTATATGCGTAGTCCAGCCTCGTACCCCTGACCACGATCCCGAACCCGAACGAAAGTCCCCCATATCTCCCGTCCAAGTTCCTCGCCGCCCTCCCGTCGTACCCGAGCCTGAGGGAGAGATCGCCCACAAGGACCTCCCCTCCCCCGGAAACGTAAGGGGAGTTGTCGTTCGGCAGGACCAGGTCCCCGACCAGGACCACGGGGAGGTGAGCCAGGAGGTGGGAGAATCCGAGCCTAAGGGCCACGGGGAGGGCGTCCTTGCGGTCCTTATACCCCCTGCGGACGAACCCCATATTTTCAAGCTCCAAGCCCACCGAGGTCCTGCCCCACGGAGCCCTCCAGAGGAGCCCCAAATCCGAGGCGTAGGCGTCGGAGCTGTATTCAGCTATGTAAGAATATACGGCCTTAAACCCGACCCCGAGCGAAATTCCAAGCTCAAGCCTCCTTGCGACGGCGACGCAGAAGCCTAAATCCCCGGCCCCGAACCTTCCTCCGAAGTTTCCGCTCCTATCGACCTTTCTGAACTCCCCGTAGGAGACGCCGAAGAGCTTGATCCCCAAAGGACCCCCTCCGAACGGGCGGGTAAACCAGGCCTCCCCGATGCGTATATCTGCAAGATAATCACCGTAGGAGATGGAGTAGAGGGGCTCGTCCGGAAGGGATGCGGGGTTCGAGAACCCCACCAAGGCGGCCCTCACCCCGCCCAGGGCCGCAGAACGTGCGTCGTAGGGAAGCTTCAGGAATGCGAAGCCGGTGGTGCCCACATTAGGATTTCCTGCCCAGAGCACGGAAGGGAAGAGGAGCAGGGTCAAGATCGAGTTCATATCATCCCCCTAAGATCTCTCCGACCTCTATTCTATGTCCCCGCACGAACTCCGGGGAGCTCATCCTCCTTCCCCCCTCGGGCTGGACCTCCTGGAGGAACAGTCCCCCCTCCCCGGCCGCCACCACGATCCCCTTCCTGTCGTCAGCGCTCACCACCTCCCCCGGAGCCCCTCGGACTTCCGGGACGACCCGGACCCTATGGACCTTGAGCAGCTTCCCCCTCCATACCGTGAACGCTCCAGGGATGGGGTTGGTCCCCCGCACGAGGTTGAAGATGACATCGGCAGGTTCCTCCCAACGGATCTCGGCGTGCTCCTTCTTAAGCTTGGGGGCCCTGGGCCATTCTCCCGGAGGCTGTGGGATGCGCGGGGCCTCGCCCTCGGCTATCAGGTCCACCGTGCGGCAGAGGACTTCGGCCCCCAGCACCTTGAGCCTTTCGTGGAGCTCCCCCGCTGTCTCCTCGGGTCCTATACGTACCTTCTCCTGCAGGATTATGTCCCCTGCGTCCACCTCTGGCTCCACGAAGATCGTGGTCACCCCGGTCTCCTCCTCTCCGTTTATTATCGCCCACTGTATGGGGGCCGGACCCCTGTATTTGGGGAGCAGCGAAGGGTGGAGGTTCACCACGCCTCGGGGGGGAAGTTTCAGGACCTCCTCGGGGAGGATCCTGAAGGCGACGACCACGAAGAGGTCTGCGTCCAAAGCCTTCAACTCGGAAAGGAACCTTCCGTCCCTCAGCCTCTCCGGTTCCAGAACTTTTATGCCCTCCTCGAGGGCGACCTCCTTGACGGGGGTGGGCCCCGGACGCCTCCCCCTCCCCTTGGGGGCATCCGGCCTCGTGACGACGCCCACGACCCGGTGGGGGCTACGGATGAGACGTCTGAGGCTCGGCACAGAGAACTCGGGGGAGCCCATGAAGACTATGCGGAGCGAGCTCATCTTTCGGAGGGGATTTCCCCTTTAGCTATCTTGAGGAGCTTCGGTCTGAGGATCTGCCGTTTGAGGGGAGGGAGGCGGTCCACAAAGAGGACTCCCTTCAGGTGGTCCACCTCGTGCAGTATCACCCTGGCGAGCAGGTCTTCGGCCTCCAACTCGTGGGGATTGCCATCTATGTCCAAGAATCTGACAGCTACCTTCTTGGGTCGAACCACGTCCGCCCTGACCTCCGGGATGCTCAGACATCCCTCCTCGTAGGTCCACTCCCCCTCCTGGCCGACGACCTCGGGATTTATAAGCACGAGGGTCCGACCCTTCTCGTCGCCCAAGGAGAGGTCCACCACCGCCAGGGAAGTACTTTCCCCAACCTGAGGTGCCGCAAGGCCGATACCCCTCCTGGCGAACATGGTCTCGGTCATATCCTCGGCCAGACGGACCACTTCCTCGGAGATGTCCGATATGGGCTTCGCCGTCCTCCTGAGCACGGCATCCCCGTAGAGGCGGATCTCTCGTATCATCTCTCGAGCTTCCGGGCTATGGCGGAGCGGGACACCTCTATCTTCACGTTGTCCGCAACCTTAAGCACCACGATCCCCTCCCTTTCCTTAAACCCGACTATCTGTCCGTGTATCCCACCGGATGTGACCACCCTGTCCCCCTTCTCCAAGCTCTCCAACATCCTCTGATGCTCCTTCTGTCGCTTCTGCTGGGGACGGATGAGCAGGAGGTACATGACGAGGAATATGAGGATAAGAGGTAAAAAGGCCCCGAGCCCTCCTCCCGCCGGTTTTCCCTCTTCTGCGGCCCATGCTATGCTTTCCCAGAGCATCGCTTTCCTCCTTGGGCTGGACACTTAAAAGTGAGCCCGGCAGGAATCGAACCTGCGACCAACGGCTTAAAAGGCCGCTGCTCTGCCGACTGAGCTACGGGCCCACGATTCCAAATATAGTTACCTTTCAAAGGAAAGTCAACATTAAGTCAAAGGCGGCGGCGTCTCCTCGACAGGGAGGAAGATCGGCTCAGGGTATTCGTACAGGTGCTTCCTGGCCTCGTACGGTTCGGGTTCGGGGATTCCGAAGGCCTCCCTCTTGACCTTAAGGTAATAGAGGTAGTTCTCGTAGGTCACGTCCGGAGGAACCCTATGGTCCACATGGGGTATGTATCCACCGTCCGCCACGAGCTTTTCTAATCGTGATACTTCCTTCCTTATGGCCTCCTTACCCTCTATGAGCTTGGTCTTGTCCACACCTCCCATAAGCCTCATATCCTTCCCGAACCTCTCCCTGAGCTCTATAGGATCTGTGCCAGCCCTGACCTCTATCGGGAACATCGTGTTGACCCCGGCCTCGAGCCACAGCCCTGCTATGGCGTTTATGTTTCCGTCGCAGTCGACGTATACTATGTCTATCCCATGTTCGTTGAGGAACGAAGTTATGCGCCTGTACCTCGGCACGAGGAACTCCTCGAACATCGAGGGGGATATCATCGGCCCGCTCCTGAAGGCCATATCCTCCCAGAAAGCTGCAAAGTCTAGGTCGACCTCCTTTACGGCCCTCTCCACCGTCCCGAGTATGAAGTCTGCCAAGTGGTCTATTATATCGTGCATAAGCTCGGGATCGTCGTACATCATCGTGCAGATCCTTTCGAATCCCATCCAGTTCCTGATCCACCCGAAGAGGCTTCCCACCGAGATACCGAGGGGATAGTCCCTCTCCTTCCAGTGCTCCTTAAGTTCCTCCCAGTTCTCCGGGTACCTCCCTGGCGTCCCGGGGTCCAGCCTTGGCCTGAACAGCTCCTCCCACTCCCTCCTCCCTTTGAGGGGGAAGTCTATGTAATGGGGTATGGAGGAGCTCCCGTCCTTGAAGACCTCCTGCACGACCCCGGAACCGTCCACCAGGACCTTATGCCTTTCGTCCTCTTCTAAGATCTTAGTTTCGAAAGCGGGCATGAGGCCGAGCCTCACTGGGACGCTCTCCCTCCTTGAGAACCCGAAGTATCTGTCGGCTATTGTGTTATCGTTTACAAACTCCGGGAGGCCCTGCTCGTGCCAGGTCCTGAAGGTGTCGCTCCAGTACCCGAACTCCTCGTCGGGGATGTGGTCCACTGGTTCGTAGTGCATGGTCCTGACCCAACGCTCCCTGTCGGTCATATGTCACCACCTCCTCCGCCACGAAAGCGATACCAGGGGTTCGGTGTAACTCCTTTCCTCCGAGGCCTCGTCCAAAAACCGCACGAGGCGTGCGGTGAACTCCAAGGTGCTGCCTCCTGCGGAGTACCTCAAAGTTCCTCCGCAGGAAGGAGCAAGATCTTCCCCACGGATGGGTCCGTAAGGTCCACCCCTTCTCCCCTCAGGGCCTCAACCATACGGTATACCGAGGCCCTGTCGGGGACCGAGGCCATTATGACCTTGGCGAACCTCCCCCTGCGGCTCATATCGGCCCAGAATCCAGCGAATATGGGTAACTCGGAGATCAAGGCCTGCTCCATACGGGAGGCGTCCACGACCACGGCGTCAGTTATCCCCTCGGCAGCTAACGCCAGAAGGATGTCGCTCCAGTATCGTTCCTGATACAGGTGAACTATCAGATAGTACATCGGCCTTCCCCTTCGAAACCTACCCCCGCCCGACCTCCCCCGCCCTCGTTATGGCGAACTTCGTCATAAGCGGTCCCAATATCTCGGTAACTATGGTGGTCCCTAGGGCGATGGAGATTATAAGGTCGCTCAGTTGAGGGAACTCGTCCGCCGCATGGAGGGCGAGGCCTATGGCGATGCCCGCCTGGGAGAAGAGCCCGAACCCTGTGTACTTCTTTATCACATCCGGCGCCTTGGAGATGGCCGCACCCATCCAAGCTCCGAGGCTCTTCCCCACGAACCTCGCTACAAGGTAGGCTCCTGCTACCTTGCCCAACGACATGAGAAATTTGAAGTTGAGCCTCGCCCCAGCCAACGAGAAGTAAAGCACGTAAAAGGGCATGCTGAAGCCGTCCAAAGCCCTCCCCACTGCATCCCTCCTGGGGGAGAAGTTCCCCATGTAGAACCCCACGGCCATGGCCGTGAGGAGCTCCGAGAACCTCACCCCCTTTACGGGGTTCTCCATAAGCCCCGAGGCCAGGGCTAAGATCCCGATGGAGATTATCAGTATATCCTCCGGATGTCTCGCCCTGCGGACTAAGAAGTCCAGGATCAGGCCTGCCCCCAGACCGACCGAGAGCGAGCATACCACCCCCAAAGCTATCTTGGCTGCCAGGACGTAAGGGGATATGTGCGATCCGCTGAAGCTTGCGTGCGCCACCGAGGCTGCCACCGAGTACGCCGTGAGCCCCAGCGCATCGTCCATCCCCACGCAGGCTAGGAGGACCTGGGAGAGCGGACCCGAGGCCCGATATTCGTTGAGTACGAGCACCGTGACCGCCGGGGCCGTAGCACATCCTATGGCGGCTATGAGGAAGGAGGGGACGAACCCTCCGTAGGTCAGAAGTACAGCTAAGAACAGAAATGCGAAGGCCCCCAAGGTCTCCAGGACTATTATGAGCACGAGGGCCCCTCCCATGCGCCTGAAAGTCTCCGTACGCAGCTGGCTTCCTATGTGGAAGGCTATGAAGATGAGGGCGAGCTCTATGAGCCATCCCAACCTCAGGTTGAGCTTTAAGGGTATTATCCCGAGGGCGGACACCCCGAAGGCCAAGCCGAGCAGGAGGTACCCCGTGACCATGGGGAGCTTGAGTCGGGAGATGGCCCGGCCGGCCAGGTAGCTGAAGGAAAGCAGAAGCCCTACGGCCAGTACGGGGTCCAAATCACCTCCTTCAGGAGAGGGCCCGCAGCACTTCCTGGGGTGTTTCGGCCTTAAGCACGGTTTCCCTGACCTTCGGGTCCTTGAGGGCCAGGACCACCTTCGCCAGTATCCTTATGTACCTGTCCTGTTGGTCCGCCGGCCCTGCTATCATGACGACGATGTGCACGGGTTTGTTGTCCAAGGAGTCGAATTCCACTCCCTTGCGGGATATCCCAATCGCTATCACGAAATCCGATACAGATTCTATCTTAGCGTGGGGCACGGCTATTCCGAGGCCTATCCCCGTGCTCATTATCTTCTCCCTCTCCAGCACCGCCTTGAGGAGCTCGTCCCTGTCCCCGATCTGGGGGGCCCTCGAGATGACGTCCACGAGCTCCCTCAGGACCTCCTCCTTAGTATCGGAGGATAGCCATACTATCCTATCGGGAGATATGAGGTCAGATAATCCGTTCATCTTCCCCTCACTTCCTCCAAGGGTTTGCCTATAAGGTGCCCGAGCGAGTGGTCGTACCAGAGGAGCTTGTAGTTCCTGCATTCCCCTATCCTGTCCCCCAGTATGTTCTCCTCCACCCAGGACCTGAACCTCACCCAGAGCTTGTCGTGCTTGTGCCGGACAGGGGTTTCGGGTATCCAATCCCAGTTCCTCCTGGCTATACGTTCTGCCATAACCGCAGGATGGGTGCCGGTGAAGACCCTGAGGTGGTCAGGTATCCCGTAGTCGAAGGGTACATGCTCCTGGTATCTTCTCCTGGCCTCCTCCTTCCCGTAGTGGACGGTGGCCAGGGCTATCATTTTCTTCTTCATCTTCGTAGGGTCCCTGACCCACCCATAGTGATATATCTCCGCCGGGATGTGCACGACCCTGAGCTTTCGGCCGCCTATCCTGAACCCCTGGGCGCTCCTGTAGCTCCTGACGCCTATCCCGTTGCGTACCACCCTTATCTCCCTCCTGTACCAATGATGGGTCCAGTGGTAGTGTCTATAGTCCCCCCAAAAATGTTTGTAAGAAAAAAGGAATCCTTCTACCCTTCTATCTTCCAAGTACTTCTCGCAAGCAGCGTAGATGACGGGGAGGTACTTCTCGTGCACGACCTCATCGGCCTGAAGATATATACACCAGTCCCCCTTACAGTTGTCGAGGGCTATGTTGGTCTGGACGGCGTTCACCCTCCCCCTCACGAAGTCCCTCTCGTCCCATACGGTCTCTATGACCCTCACCTTGGGGTCTATGGAACGGACGAGCTCGGTCGTTCCGTCGGAGGAATCCCCGCAGGCGACCACGAACTCGTCCACAAGGGGGAGGACGGAACGGATGGCCTCGGCTATGGGGTAGTCCAAAGAGATAGCGTTGCGGACGAAGGAGAAGCCGGATATCGTCATAGCCGACCGTCCTTAAAGATAAAGCCCGCCGCGGCGGAAGGCAAGCACAAATTTTACTTCTATGCTCCCAAATATAACACCTCGCCTCCGTCTCCGCAACAAAAAGGCGGCCCGAGGGCCGCCTTTAACCCACGAACGGGCCCAGGATCAAATTCAGCAGCCCTCCCACCGAGAAAGCTATCCCAACCATTATGAGAGTGGCCTTGAGCATATCCCCCAAGCCCAGCTCCCTAAAGAGTGTCACGAAGGTCGCGACGCATGGGAAGTAGGCGCAGAGGACCACGCTTGCAACTATAAGCTGCTTGAGGCTCAAGCCCAAAGGGGCCAACATCCCCACCGCCACGTCCTTCCTGAGGAACCCAACTATCAAGGCCCCCACCGCCTCGGGAGGAAGCCCCAAGAGGCCTGTGAGCACGGGCGAGAGGAACTTCCCCAGGACATCTACGATCCCCACGGAATAAAGGACGTTCACGACGAAGACCCCCAAAAGCACGAACGGGACCGCCTCGGTCAGGAACCACCTCACCCTCATCCATACCTTCTTGGCCAGAGCACCCCAGTAGGGAGCACGGTAAGGGGGTATGTCAGTTATTATCTCCGGCGTCTCCCCCATTATGAGCCTCTTCAGCACCATCCCGAGCCCGAGCCAGAGCAAAAAGAGCGTGCCGAACACAGGCCCAAGGCCCCTGGCCCCGTATCTCCCCAGTAGCCCTACGACCATAGCTATCTGGGCCATGCAGGGGACCGCCACCGCCATGAGGGTGGCGGCTATGAACCTCTCCTTCCTGGTCTCCAATATCCTGGTGCTTAAAGCTCCCGGCACGTTACATCCGAGGCCCAACATCATAGGGACTATCGAAAGCCCGTGGAGCCCGAGCTTGTGCATAAGCACGTCCACCAAGATGGCCAGGCGTGGAAGGTAGCCCGAGTCCTCCAGGAAGGAGAGGACCAGGTAAAATGCGAACACGTACGGCAGGACCGCTGCGAAGGGGATGTAGAGCCCCGTGGTCAGGAGTCCGAAGGACTGCATGAAGTCTATCTCCCCTTCTATCAGGTTTCCTATGAAGAGGTCGTGCAGGAAGCTCCCTGGACCGAGGAGTCCGGAGAGCTTCTCCATAATGGGGAGCCAGAGCCTCTGGAACGCCGGGTCGAAGATGTAGCCTATGAGGCTCTCACCTATGAACCTTATAACCTTAAAAGTGGAGTACAGGACCAAAAGGGCGAAGGGTATCCCCCAGAAGGGATGCACCGTAAGCTCCCCTATCCTCTCCCCTAAGGTGTGGTGCCTGTGGGTCACCCTCTGGACCTGATCTATTATGTCTCCTATCGTCTGCCACCTCTGTTCGTAAGGACATAGGGGGCCGGAGGAGGTGGCGTCCTTCAGCCTCCTCTTAAGCTCCCCCATCCCCTCGCCGCTCCTGGCACAGGTGGGGACCACTGGCACGCCGAGCATCATTTCTAACTTCTTGTGGTCTATCTCTACCCCCTTATGCTTAGCCTCGTCCCACATGTTGAGGGCCACCACAAGCCTCTTCCCCTTAGAAAGGAGCTGGAGGGTGAGCAGGAGGTTCCTCTCCAAGGCCGTGGAGTCCACGACCTGGATCACGACGTCGTCGTCCCCCAGTTCCTCCACCATCCCGACCGCCACCTCCTCGGCACGGGATGTGGGCTCCAAGGTGTAGGTCCCGGGCACATCTATGACCTCGACGTCCTCTCCGTCCAGCCTCATCTTTCCCCTGGCGAACTCAACCGTGGTGCCGGGGTAGTTGGACGTTACGACGTCGGCTCCCGTCAGCCTCGAAAACACCGCGCTCTTTCCAACATTGGGGTTGCCCATAAGCAGTATCCTCTTCATGTTCCCTCCACAGGTGAGGACCGTTCTCGTTTCAAAATTTTATCCTCCCGCAGACGATCGGGACGAAAGATGGGGCGAAGGTGGTCTTGTTGGAATAGGGTATCCTCACCCCGAGGTCTATGGAGCCCTTCTCCTCTTCCCCAAAGGGCTGCCAGCGGAATTTCACCATGACCCCGTGCGAATACATGTGACTGTCTTCGATCTTCCTCCCGTCCTTATCCCTGTTGCTTTGAGCAATCCAGCCTTGCGGTCCACCGACTACGGCGAACTTACGGTTGAGAAATTCGTATCCGAAGAAGATGCGGTATCCAAACCTATCGCCCAGGTTCCAACCCGACTTGGTGAAACCTTTTATTTCCCTGACCCTCCCTCTGTAATGATACCACATATCGCCGCATAGGAAGGATTTCTCGGTAAAATGGGGGTGAAAGAGGAGAACAAGTTTAAACTCCCTCGCCCCGCTCCCTATTCCATTTTTGACATCATCGTCGGAACTAACGGAAAGTCTGTAACTCAGGGCGAGGAAAAGACCTTCCTCCCAGTTGGACCCGAACAAGCCCTGAGGGTTCGAGTAAGCCAGCCATTTGATCGAAACCCATATGTCTTCAAACCCTCTGTCCCTTAATTCTTTCCATGTAGCCTTCCTCACTTTCTTCGACCAGACCTGCCTTTTGAGGTCCTTCATCACATAGGGCAGGAAGAGCCCCACGCTCAACCTGTCGATAACCCCATACTCCAGTCCCAGGGCGGTCTTAACGACCTCCTGGTGCCAGCCCTCCGGCAGATCCACCATTTCGTCGTGATCCGCTGGATACGGCGAGGCATCACGAAGGGCCTTCCATACTTCATCGGAGTAACACTTCCGCATCTGGATGTATGCTTCCTTGTTGCGAACTTTGAACCTGCCCTTACCCACGTCGTGAGGACAACCGACCGTCTCCTCGGCGAAGGTGCTCCCGGCGATCAGGAATACCAGAACCCCGATCACGGCCATAGCTGGACGTCTTTTCATTTTTTCCTCCTTAGCTGTGCTTTTACGCCTCGCTACCCTTCAGCTTTCCCATTTGTAGGTGAGGGCTGTTATCTATCTGAGGGGGGAGCATAATTATCAGAGATATTGGTTGACAAGGCTTGAGATAGTGTATATCTCCTTTGAGGGTCTACTATCAAAGGAGGTGACACTATGCTCAAGCCCACATCCACAGACTACA
>QNCW01000017.1 GCA_003645885.1 Candidatus Latescibacterota bacterium
GAGGGGGGAGGGTCCTCTTGAGGATGGCTTATGAAGGATAAGACTCAAAACCCGGTTTTTCCGGGGATCGCCCTCAGGTTATTCCGGCACCGGTTCAGAGGGGTTCAGCTTAAGACCTTAGTTTTCTCCCTGCAGGGAAGAAGGGAGATCCTGAGCACGAGAGAGGGGTTTCGGGAGGTGAACCTGGTGGCGGAGAACTACTGTCCTCCGGAGCTCTGGGACTTCGTCCACGGCCATCCCGATGAGTTCTTCGAGGAGGTGCATAAGTCCCTCGGCCTTTCAAAGGCCCTCGTCTCTTTCCTCTTCACTGGGGCGGACGTGGAAAAGGGGGTTTTCCATAGGGAAGGGGATGAGGTCCTCGCCTTCGTCACGGCCGATACTATGAACGCCATGTGCGCTGGGAGAGATAGACCCTCGGCGAAGAGGGCAAAAGCCGGGACGATCAACATCTTTCTCTTCACCCAGGCAGAGCTTTCCCAGGCTGCGATGGCCCGAACGCTCGTCACCGTAACCGAGGCTAAGGTCGAGGCCCTCCGCGAGCTCGACGTGCGAAGTGTCTACGATCCTAGCCTTCAGGCTACGGGCACGGGAACGGACAATGTGGTGATCATCTCCGGGAAAGGGAGAAAGGTGGAAAGGCTAAGGGGGCATTCTGAGCTGAGCCGGCTCATAGCTAAGGTGGTCCTCGAGGCCACCAAAGAAGCGGTGAGATGTCAAGGGGGAAGGCCATGAAAAAGCTGAGGCTCGCCTACCTTACCACGAACCCTTCCGATGTATTTCCGCTCATCTCGGCTGCGAAAGCCTTGCTTGAGGAGGATGTGGTCGAGGTCTGCCTCAGGACGGGAGAGGACTTCATCGAAAGCGGGAAGTTCGAGGAGTTCGTCGAGTTCGCAAGGAGAGCTCACCTCCTGATCGTTCACCTCCACGGCGGCAAGCGGAGCTTCCCCGAGTTCGACAGACTTATGTCCCTGCTCGAGGGAAGCGATGTCCCCATCCACGCCCAGGCCACGGCCACCGAGCACGACGTGGAACTTGTCGGGATTTCGACCGTCGGGGAGGAGGACTATAGGAGGATCTCACGCTACCTCAACTACGGAGGGGAGGAAAACTTCAGAAATCTGATCCTTTTTGCAGCGAACAAGTTTGCCGGGGCAAGCACCGAGTTCGAAGAGCCTAAGAGGCCCCCCTGGGACGGGATCTACCATCCGGATTTCGACCACATCCCGAGCCTCGAGGAATATCTCCAGAAGAAGGTCGTCTTTGGAAGACCCACCGTCGGGCTTTGGTTCTACCAGAGCTTCTGGCTTTCGAAGAATGTGACCTTCGTCGAAGGCCTGATAAGGGAGATCGAAAGGCAGGAAGCGAACGTGATACCCGTGTTCCTCTACAGCGTAAAGGACGAGGAGCTTGGAACGAAGGGACCGGAGTTGGTCATCGAGGAATACTTCGTTAAGGAAGGGAAGGTCCTGATAGACGTCCTCGTAAGCACCCTCATGTTCTCGCTCTCCATGAAGGTATATCGGACTTCCGAGGGAACTGAGGCCGTCCCGGAGGAGGGTAAATTTTTGAGGAAGCTCGGGGTCCCAGTGATAAAGGCGATCCTCACCTACAACTCTCAGAAGGAGTGGAGGGGTTCGGTTCAGGGGCTAAACCCCTTGGACGTCGCCATGAGCGTGGCCATGCCGGAGTTCGACGGGATGCTGATCACCTTCCCTGTCGCAGCAAGGAAGCTCTCCGAGGAGGACCCCATCACGGGGACGAGGATAACGAGGTTCGAGCCTATCCCTGAAAGGATGGAGAAGTGCGTAAGGCTGGCCCTCAAATGGGCAAGGCTCAGACATATCCCAAACGGCGAAAAGAAGGTAGCGATCATCCTCCACAACTACCCTCCGAGGAACGACCGGATCGGAACTGCCTTCGGCCTCGACTCCCCGGCCTCGGTCTGGAAGATCTTGGCCAAGCTGAGGGAACAAGGCTATAAGCTCGATCACCTTCCAGAAGACGGACAGGCCCTCATGGAGGAGGTTCTGGAAGGGGCGACGAACGACAGGAGGTGGCTGAGCACGAAGGAGCTTTCGAAGAGGGCCGTCGGCAAGGTCTCGGCCGAGCAGTACGGGAGATGGTTCGGGGAGCTTCCCGAAGAGGTCCGGGAAAGGATGATAAAGGCCTGGGGGAGACCTCCGGGTGAGCTTTTAATCCCCGGGCTTCTGAACGGAAACGTTTTCGTAGGGGTCCAACCTCCGAGGGGATTTTTAGATGCCCCTTCGGCCATCTATCACAGTCCGGACCATCCCATCCCGCATCACTACTACGCTTACTACCGTTGGATCAGGGACGTCTTCCGGGCTGATGTCGTGATGCACATAGGGAAACACGGCTCTCTGGAATGGCTTCCAGGGAAGTCCGTGGGGCTTTCGAACTTATGCTTTCCAGATATCGCCATCTCGGACCTTCCGAACATCTACCCCTACATCGTAAACGACCCAGGGGAGGGAATTCAGGCCAAACGTAGGAGCTACTGCTGCATAATAGACCACCTCATCCCCGTGATGCATAACGCCGATTCGTACGGCGAGCTTGCCGAGATCGAAGTCCTCTCGAAGGACTACCGCCAGGCCCTGACCGAGGACCCTGGGAAGGTCCCGGAGCTCAGGAGGATGATCTGGCAGAAGGTGAAGGAGGCAAAGCTCGACCACGACCTCGAAGTAGATGAGGATACGGCCCTTTCGAACTTCGACCGATTTTTGGAGAAGCTTCGGGACTACATCTACGAGATATCCGACACCCAGATCAGGGACGGCCTTCACATCCTCGGCGAGCCCCCGAGGGAGGAAAGGCTCGACGAGTTCCTGGTCTCCCTGACAAGGCTTCCAAACGGAAAGGTCCCGTCGCTCAGGGAATCGCTCGCAAGGCTCAGAGGCTTCGACTATGAGGAACTTCTCTCGAACAGGGGAAGGATCGTAACCGAGGGGAAGACGGGAGGGGAGGTCCTGAGGGAGCTGGACGAGCTTTCCCTTCGACTGGTAAGGAGGCTCAGGGAGGAAGGGTTCGACAGAAGCAAGGTGCGCTCGGTGGCCGAGGAAGTCCTCGGGGGATCGGACCACGAAGTCGAGGAGGTCCTCGGCTATATGGCGAGCTTCCTCGCTCCGAGCGTAGAGGCGACGAAGGGCGAGCTTGAAAATGCCATCTCGGCCTTAGAGGGGGGATTCGTCCCTCCGGGTCCATCGGGCTCTCCCACCCACGGGATGGCCGACATCCTCCCCACAGGGAGGAACTTCTACTCGGTAGACCCTCAGGCCATACCGTCCTCCTCAGCCTGGAGGATGGGGACCGCCTTAGGAGATGCCCTCCTCGAAAGATATCTGAAGGACGAGGGAAGGTATCCCGAGAACGTGGGGATGGTCATCTGGGGAACTCCCACCATGCGGACCAAAGGGGACGATATAGCCGAGGTCCTCTACCTCCTCGGAGTGAAGCCCGTCTGGGAGGAGACGAGCGGAAGGGTGAAGGGCCTCGAGGTCATCCCCCTCGAAAAGCTCAAAAGGCCGAGGATAGATGTTACCGTGCGCATAAGCGGGCTTTTACGGGACGCCTTTCCGAACGTGGTGGAGCTTCTCGATGAGGCCGTGCACCTTGTGGCCGATCTGGACGAGCCTTCCGATATGAACTTCGTGGCGAAGCACATAAGGGAGGAGATGGAGGAGAAGGTGACAAGGGGAATGGACCCGGAACGGGCGAAGGAGGAGGCGAGCTACAGGATCTTCGGATGTCGTCCGGGAACTTACGGGGCCGGGGTGAGCGAGGTCATAGACTCCAAAAACTGGAGGGACGAGAAGGACTTGGGAGAGATATACGTGGTTTGGGGAGGATATGCTTACGGGAAGGGGAAGTTCGGGATCGAGGCCAAGGAGGAGTTCAAAAGGCGTCTGAGCAGGCTCGATCTCACAGTGAAGAACGAGGATACCCGTGAATACGATATGCTGGACAGCGACGACTTCTATTCCTACCACGGTGGGATGATAGCCGCCGTGAAAGCCTTTAAGGGGGAACTTCCCCGCTCCTACAGCGGCGACAGCTCCGATCCCGATCGTGTGAAGGTCAGAAGCACTGTCGAGGAAACAAAGCACATCTTCAGGGCCAGGATCTTGAATCCTAAGTGGATAGAGAGCATGAAACGACACGGCTACAAGGGAGCCGGGGACCTCTCGAGGGCCGTGGACATCGCCTTCGGTTGGGACGCCACGGCGGAGGTCTTGGAGGACTGGATGTACGAGGAGCTGGCGAAGGAATACGCCTTGGACGAGGAGATGCAAAACTGGCTTAAGGAGGTAAACCCTTACGCCCTTCAGAACATCGCAGAGAGGCTCCTCGAGGCCATCGAAAGGGGGATGTGGCAAGCCTCGGAGGAGATGGAGGAGGAGCTTAAGAAGGTCTACCTCGAGATCGAGGGAGCCCTCGAAGAGAGCACAGGATGAAGAGCCCTTATATCATCGGCGAGGTAAAGAAGCCCCGAAAGATGGTCTCTCTGGCCCCATCCCTGACCGAGATGCTCTTTTTCCTGGAGCTCGGGGAGAAGGTGGTGGGCGTGACCGAGCAGTGCGACTTTCCTGAGGAGGCGAGGAGGAGGGAAAGGATGGGCTCCTTCGTCCATCCCGACATCGAGAAGATATCCTCCCTGAGGCCTGACCTTATATTGGTCCTCGAAAGGATTCACCGGAGGTTCATCGAGGATGCAAGGGGAAGATCGCTCCCGCTCCTCGTCTTCCCGAACATGGAGAAGGTCGAGGAGGTCCTCGGGGCCATGGAGGAGATAGCCAGGATCGCCGGGGACGAAGGAAGGGGGGAAGAGCTTGTAGGCTCACTGAGGAAGCGCTTGGAGGAGGTACAAAAGAGGGTAAAGCCTTTTCCTCCTGTCCGGGTCTTTCGCCTCATGACCGACGACCCCATAATATCTCCGACGTGCTCGTGCTATCAATTCGATGCCATAAGGCTCGCCGGAGGGGAGCCTTTGCCCTTAAATTTCGAGGAACCCTATACCTCGGTGGGACTCGAGGAGGTAATGGATTTCGACCCCCAGGTGGTCCTAAGCTGCGGGAGGAGGGCCGAGGAAAGGCCGAAGGAGATGTGCCCCGGCTGCAGGGCGGAGAGGCCGCCCTGCCGGAGGGTAGTCGAGGAGATGGCCCGGAGGGAAGGCTGGAGGGAGACCTCGGCGGCGAAGGAAGGGAGGATATATCCCACCCCCTGTTGGCTCCTCTGCCGTCCGGGGCCGAGGATAGTAGATGGGATCGAACTTATGGCGAAGCTATTTCACCCGGAAGCTCAGGGATGATCGTCACGAGGAATCTGACGAAGGTATACGGGGATATAAGGGCGGTCGAAGATCTGAACTTAGAGGTTCGTCCGGGGGAGATATTCGGTTTTCTGGGTCCGAACGGCGCTGGAAAGACGACCACCATACGAATCCTCACCACGCTCACCAAACCCACCTCGGGCAACGCCTGGATAGGAGGCTTCGATGTGGTCTCCCAGCCCCAAGAGGTGAAAAAGATGTTCGGGGTGGTGCAGCAACACCTGAGCCTGGATAGGGAACTGACCGTCTGGGAGGTCATGGAGCTTCACGCCCGACTTCACGGCCTCGGCTCCCGGGAGAGGAGGAAGAGAATAGCTGAACTACTGGATTACGTGGGGCTTGCAAAGCAAGCCGAGCGGAGGATAGGGGAGCTTTCCGGGGGAATGAAACGGAGGGTTATGGTCGCCCGGGCCCTCATCCACCATCCCAGGCTGCTCCTCCTCGATGAACCCACGGTGGGGCTCGACGCCCAGGCGAGGCGTCGCATCTGGGAGCTTATAAGGAGGCTGAACAGCGAGGGTGCCACGATCTTCCTCACGACCCACTACATCGAGGAGGCGGAAGCCCTCTGCCATAGGGTGGGGATCATCCACCGTGGGAGGCTCATCGCCCTGGGTAGCCCCCTCGAACTTCGCCTCAGGTTGGGGCTCGCTGCGGTGGAGACCCTCCTGGACGACCGGGTGCATTACCGATACTTCCCCTCAAAGGAGGAAGCCACAGCTTATGTCCAAAGCCTGCCTCCAGAGGTCAAGATGATCGTCGTGCGGGATTCGAACTTAGAAGACGTCTTCGTAGAGCTTACCGGAAGGAAGGTGGAAGATGGTGAAGATACTGAAGGATAGCTATTCGGTCTGGTGGGCGGATCTGAGGATATTGAAGTCCCTCTGGCAGAGGTTCCTGATCACGAGCCTTACGAGCCCGGTGCTCTATCTTCTGGCCTTCGGCTTCGGCCTGGGAAGGGGCATCGAGATCGGAGGCGTGAGCTATATCGAGTTTGTGATCCCGGGAATCATCGCCCTCACAGCTATGAACGCAAGCTTCAACGGAGCGGGGATGAAGTTGAACGTCGACAGACTCTTCTACAAATGTTTCGACGAGCTTCTGATGTCCCCTATAAGCTCCCTTTCCATAATCCTCGGCAAGTCCCTCATAGGAGTTCTGCGAGGGCTTATGGTTTCCTCTGCCTTCCTTGCGATAGGACTGGCGATCTCCTCTACGAGGATAACCCCCCTTTTCGGCTTGACATTGCTTCTCACCTGCTTTACTTTCTCCTTCATGGGAGTACTTGCTGCACTTCTGGCCAAATCCCATCAGGACATGGCAACCTTCAGCAGCCTCATCCTCACGCCGATGACCTTCCTCGGGGGGACCTTCTTCTCCCTGAGGGACCTTCCGGGCTGGCTTAAGATGATACTTCATCTAATGCCACTTGTCCACTCGAGCCGGTGCCTTCGGGCGGAGGCCTTAGGAAGGTCCTTCCCCTGGGCTTCCTTCCTTGTACTTCTGGCTTTCGGTATCGCTTTCTTCCTCGTCTGTCTTTCGGTCCTCAAAAGGTCGAGCGTCTAAGATGAGATCTCTTCGCTTAGGCTACACCACAGGCGCCTGCGCTGCGGCGGCGGCCAAGGCTGCCGCCTTGGCCTTGCTCTCTCAAGGGAAGGTGGAGGAAGTTGAGATCGTGCTTCCCACCGGTTCGAAGGCGAACTTCGAAATCCGAAGCTGCTCCTTCGGGAAATCGGAGGCCGTCTGCTCGGTCGTAAAGGACGCAGGAGACGACCCCGATGTGACCGACGGAGCGGAGATTTGCGCCAGGGTCGAGTGGGGCGACCGGACGGGGGTGACGATCGAAGGAGGCGAAGGAGTAGGGAGGGTGACCAAGCCGGGGCTCGAGGTCCCGGTCGGAGAGCCCGCTATAAATCCCGTACCTCGCCGCATGATTCGAAAGGCGATCGAGGAAGCGCTCGGGGAGAGGCTCGAGGACCGAGGAGTTAAGGTCACCATCTTCGTCCCCCGTGGGGAGGAGCTCGCCAAAAAGACCCTCAATTCCCGCCTCGGCATAATCGGCGGGATCTCCATCCTTGGGACGACGGGGATAGTCGTTCCCTACTCCGAGGAGGCCTACACAGCCTGCATCTCCTTAGGCCTGGGCGTAGCCAAAGCTTGTGGCTGCCCGAAGGCCGTCTTAACCACGGGAAGGAGGAGCGAAAGGTTCGCCCAAAGGGTTTTCGAACTTTCCGAGGAATGTTTCGTCCAGATGGGGGACTACGTGGGCTATGCTATCGAGGAAAGCGTCAAGAAAGGCTTCCAGGAGATAGTCATCTGGGGCATGATAGGAAAGATCGGCAAGCTTGCCTCGGGGGTTTTCTACACCCATGCCCACAGCTCCCCCGTGGACATAGGCTTCCTCTCAGATGTTGCGGAAAGCTGCGGAATAGAAAGGGGAAAGCTCCTCGAGCTTCGAAAGGCGGTGGGGGCCCATCACTTCCTCAGAACTTTAGGGGAGGAAGAAAGGCGCAAAGTCTGTGAGAAAATCTGCCTGCTTGCGGCCGAAAGGGCGAGGGAGCGTTCGGGATTTGCCCTTTCGGTCGATGTGGTGATCAGCGATTTCAAGGGGAACATCCTCGGAAGGGGTCGTGTGGGATAGGGTCTACATCGTAGGAGTCGGGCCGGAAGGCCCCGAAAGCCTCCCCCCGAAGGCCCTGCGTCTTATCGAAGAGGCGGAGATCGTCTTCGGCGGGGAGAGACTTTTGGAGATGTTTCCCAAAGCCGAAGGGGAGAAGGTTCCTCTGAAGCACAACCTAAGCGATGTGAGCGAAAGGATCAAGGCGAACATCGGTAGAAAGCGCATGGTCGTACTCGCCTCAGGGGACCCTTGCTTTTACGGGATCGCTGGATATCTTGTGGGAAGGCTCGGGAAGGAGAACATCGAAATAATCCCGAACGTAAGCTCGGTCCAGCTCGCATTCTCCAGGATAAAGGAGAGCTGGGAGGAAGCAGCCTTCGTAAGCGTCCATGGAAGGCCCATCGAAACCATCCTGGAGAAGATAGAAAGCCCAAAGCTTGCCGTCCTCGCCGATAGCGAAAATAACCCTGCCGCAATTGCGAGATTTCTGCTCGAGCACGGGCTCGAAGACTTCAGGGCCTTCGTCTGCGAGGACCTTGGAACCGAAAGGGAAAGGGTCTTCGAGACGGACCTTAAAACCTTGAGCCAGATGGAAGGTTTTTCGCCCTTGAGCGTTTCGATCCTCGTCCGAAAGGGGAACTTCGGGCGAAGGTGGGGTATTCCTGAGGAAGAGTTCTCCCGAAGGAAGGGGCTCATCACAAAGCTCGAGGTCAGGGCGGTCAGCCTGGCGAAGCTTGGGATATCAGAGGGCAGCATAATTTGGGACATCGGCGCTGGCCCTGGCTCGATCTCCATCGAAGCCTCGTTCCTCCTCCGGAGGGGAAAGGTGTTCGCCGTAGAAAAGGACCCGGAGCAGGTAAAGCTCCTCGAGCAGAACATCCGAAAGTTCAAAGCCTGGAACGTAAAGCCCGTTTTGGCCGAGGCTCCCGACGGCTTAGAAAGCCTTCCCGACCCAGATGCCGTGTTCGTCGGAGGGAGCGGGGGAAGGCTCGAGGAGATCTTGGAGATCGTTTGCTCGAGGTTAAGGCTCGGGGGGCGCATAGTGCTCAACCTGGCGACCCTTGAGAACTTAAGCCTGGCCCTCCAGAAACTCGAGGAGAAGGGCTTGGAGACCGAAGTCACCCTGGTTAACATCTCCAGGGGGACGAGGGTCTCCGACCTCACGAGGCTCGAACCACTAAATCCGGTGTTCGTCTTGATGGGAAGGAAATGAGCTCCAAAAGGAAGGTCGGACGCCTCTACGGGGTGGGCGTGGGTCCTGGAGACCCCGAGCTTTTGACGCTTAAGGCCTCCAAGGTCCTCTCCCAGGTCTCCGTGGTCTTCGTCCCGAAGGGGGGGAAGGAAAGCTACGCCCGGAAAGTTGTCGAAGGATCGAAAGGCCCGGGCCGAGTAATCGAGCTCGAATTTCCCATGGTCAGGGACGGGGAAAAGCTCGAGAGGGCGCATCTAAAAGCGGTAGAAAAGATGGCGGAGAGGCTCTTTGAGGGAGACGATTGCGCCTTCGCGACAGAAGGGGACCCTCTCCTTTACAGCACTTTCGTACCTATCCTGATGAAATTCCGGGAGCTTTACCCCGAGGTAGATATCGAGGTCATCCCAGGAGTTTCCTCCATAAGTGCTTCGACGGCAAGGGCTCTTATCCCTCTCGCAAGCGGAAGGGAAAAGGTAGCGATCATCCCAGCTCCTTACGTCCTGGACAGGCTTCCGGAGGTCCTCAAAGGCTTCGAGACCGTCGTCCTGCTCAAGATCTATAAGGTCTTCCCCCAACTTCTAAGGCTCCTCGAGGAAAATGGACTTTTGGGAAGCTGTGTCTATATACAGAGGGCGACGACGGACGAGGAGATGGTGGTGAGGGATCTAAGGGAGCTTGAAGGAAAGGCTTTGGACTACCTTTCCCTCCTCATGGTCCGGAGGGAGGATGAAGGGTAAGGTCTACTTCGTCGGAGCGGGGCCCGGGGACCCCGAGCTTCTGACCTTGAAGGCAAAAAGGGTTCTCGAACAAGCGGATGTGATCGTCTTCGCTGACTCGCTCGTAAACCCTGAGGTTCTGAAGTTCGCAAAGAAGGGAGCTGAGGTCTACGGAAGCTCATCCCTGTCCTTAGAGGAGATAGCTAAGATCGTGCTCGGAGCCATAGAAAGGGGAAAGCTCGTGGCCAGGCTTCAAAGTGGAGACCCTTCGGTCTACGGTGCCCTCTGGGAGCAGACGAAGGTCCTCGAGGAAAACGGCGTCGAATACGAAATCGTCCCCGGGGTAAGCTCGCTCTTCGCCGCCTGCGCCTCCTTGAAGGTCGAGCTTACCGTCCCCGGCATATCTCAGACCGTGATCCTCAGTCGAAGGGCGGGGAATGCCCCCGTTCCGAGGTCCGAAGACTTAAGGAGCCTCGCATCGCATCGAGCTACTATGGCCATATTCTTGAGCATCTCGCAGATAGAGGAGGTCGTCGAGGAACTGCTCGAGGGAGGCTATCCCCCCGAGACCCCCGTCGCTGTGGTCTATAAGGCGAGCTGGGAGGACGAAAAGGTCATCGAAGGGAACCTCGAGGAGGTCGTCCCGAAGGTCAGGGAATCCGGGATAGAAAGGCAAGCTTTGATCCTCGTGGGAGAGGCTCTGAAGCCCGGGGAAAAGGGGAAGCGCTCGAAGCTCTATGGGAGGAAGAGGTGAGGCTCGCCATCTTCGCCCTCACAAAGCGGGGCTCCGAGCTCGGAAGGAGACTCAGCAGGCTTCTTCCCCAAAGCAGGCTTTTCCTTCCCGAGAAGTTATCGAGGGAGGGGGAAAGTTCTTTTCAGAACCTGCGGCAAGCCCTGGCCGAGGCCTTCGGGGAATACGAAACCCTTGTCCTCATCATGGCCACGGGGATCGCCGTCCGCCTCCTCGCCCCCCTCCTTAGGGGCAAGAGGGAAGACCCTGGGGTGGTGGTTATGGACGAGAGGGGGAGGTTCGCTATAAGCCTCCTCGGAGGGCACTCGAGGGGGGCAAACGAGCTTGCCAGGAAGCTCGCCTTCCTTTCGGGAGGAGAATCCGTAATCACTACAGCCTCGGATGTGAACGAGATACCGCCCATCGATCTTCTTGGGAAAGAATTTGGCTGGGAGGTAGAAAATCCCGAAAATTTAGCTTTCGTGGCAGCGGCTTTGGTCGACGGGGAGGAAGTGGGAGTACTTCAGGAGGTGGGAGAGGGAAACTGGGGGAGGGAAAAACTTCCTCCAAATGCCCACTTCTTCTCCGATCTGGTCTCCCTCGAGCGAGCAAACCCCAAGGCTGCCCTCATCATAACCGACAGAACTTTGAGCCCGGAATTTCAAGGCCTTCTCCGGAAGTCCGTGATCTACCGTCCCAAAACCCTCGTGGTCGGCCTCGGCTTCCATCGCAACATAAGCTGCGAGGAGATAGAGAAGGCGGTCTTCGAGGTCCTCCGAAGGTACGGGCTTTCCTCAAAGAGCATAAGGAAGTTGGCCACCTCCGAACTGAAGAAGGACGAAAGGGGACTTTTGGAGTTCTCCCAAAAATTCGACCTTCCTTTCGAGTTCTTCTCCGCCGAGGAGCTGAAGGGGGTTGAAGCTCCGTCCTATTCGAGGGCCCGAGAAGTTCTGGGAGTTCCCGGGGTTGCCGAACCTTCGGCCCTCTTAGGAAGCGGGGGAGGAGAGCTTTTGGTCCCCAAGGTTAAGTTCGAGGATGTAACCGTGGCCGTCGCCAGGGTCAGGTTCGACGAGAGGGGAAAGCTCTTTATAGTCGGGACTGGGCCCGGGGACCCAAAGTACCTCACCATCAGGGCAAGGGAGGTGCTTCGGGAGAGCGAGGTGGTGATAGGATATAGGACCTATCTCAAGCAAATAGCGGAGCTTATCTCGAACAAAGAGGTGATCCCTTCGGGGATGGGGGAGGAGATCGAAAGGGCCCGGCAGGCGATCTCCTTTGCTTCATCGGGGAAGAAGGTGGCCTTAGTGAGCGGGGGAGATCCTGGAATTTACGGCATGTCAGCGGCTGTCTTCGAAGTTTTGTCCGAGGAGGAAGATCTGGACTTCGAGCTCGAAATCGTTCCCGGAGTCCCTGCGCTCTGCGCCGCCTCCGCCCTCCTCGGCTCCCCCCTCTACGATTTTGCCTGCATCAGCCTGAGCGACCTCCTCATCCCCTGGGAGGTCATCTCCCGAAGGCTCGAGGAGGCTGCTGCGGGCGACTTTGTCATCGTGCTTTACAATCCCAAAAGCAGGGGAAGGAAGGAGGGACTGGAGAGGGCCCAGAGGATCATCCTCCGTCATCGCCCTCCTTCGACCCCCGTAGGGATAGTGAGGAACGCCCTTCGGAAGGGACAGAAGGTCGAGCTTACGGAGCTCGGAAGGATCTCGGAGCTCGAGGCTGACATGTCCACCATCGTCATCGTGGGAAGTTCCTCGACCTTTAATTTAAGGGGCCGGATGGTAACCCCGAGGGGGTATATGGATGGGAGTCGAAGTTCCGAGGCTCGTCCTGGCCGGTGTGGCGAGCGGGGTCGGCAAGACCACCTTCGCCGCCGGGCTCGTAGCCGCTCTGAGGAAGAGGGGAATTAAGGTACAGCCCTTCAAATGCGGCCCGGATTACATCGACCCCGGATACCTTTCTCTGGCGGCCGGGGCTCCCTGCCGCAACTTGGATAGCTGGCTTTTGCCCGAGGACTCCTTAAAGGAAACCTTCCTCCACGCCGCTTTGAAATCCCAAGTGGCCGTAGTCGAGGGAGTGATGGGACTTTACGACGGCCGAGGCGGGTCCGTTTCGGGAAGCACTGCGGAGGTCGCCAAGCTTCTCTCCGCCCCTGTGGTCCTGGTGATCGACGCAGCCCGGATATCGGGAAGCGCGGCGGCCATCGCCTTAGGATATCGGAAGCTCGATCCTGGCCTCGACCTGGCAGGGGTCGTTTTGAACAACCTGGGGGGACCGAAGCACCTAAGATGGACGGCCGAGGCGGTCGAAAGAAGGGCGGGCATTCGGGTCTTCGGCCATCTGCCAAGGAAGGAGGAGCTCAGGCTTCCGGAAAGGCACCTCGGGCTCGTTCCGGCTGCGGAAAAGGAGGAGGTCGAGGAGTTCTTGGAGGGGCTCGCCGAACAAATAGAGGCCACGGTGGACGTGGAAGGGCTCCTGAACCTCGCCAATTCGGCCCCTCCCTTGCCTGAGGCCAGGCCGGAGCTCTTCCTGGAGGGAAAACCTTCCAAGGTAAAGCTTGCGGTCGCCTTGGACGAGGCCTTCAATTTTTATTACCAGGACAACTTCGACCTCCTCTCAGGCCGGGGAGCGGAGCTCGTGTTCGTAAGCCCTCTTCGCGACCGAGGTCTTCCCCCCGACATCCGTGGGGTCTACCTCGGCGGAGGCTTTCCCGAGGTATACGCCGAAGGGCTCGAGGGAAACGAGGGATTCAAGAGGGAGCTCAAAGAGGCGGCAGAGGCCGGCATGCCGGTTTACGCCGAGTGCGGTGGGCTTATGTACCTTTCGGAGGGGATAGTGGACTTCGAGGGCCGAAGATATCATATGGTTGGAATTATCCCCGGATGGGCGAAGATGCAGAGACGCCGGACAAGGATGGGCTATGCCACGGCGGAGGCGCTTCGGGAGAACATCCTGCTTTCCAGAGGGGAAAGGGTCAGAGGGCATATGTTCCACTGGTCGAAGTTCAGGGAGCCGGAGGAGGAAGCGGCAGCTTATAAAATCCTCGAACCTGCCGAGCAGATCGAGGGCTTCGTGCTCGGGCCGAGGTCGAACGTCTTAGCTTCGTACCTCCACCTCCACTTCGGAAGCAGACCCAACCTTGCCCTCAGATTTGTGGAATCTTGCGCTTCCTGGAGGTGAAAAAAGGGGGCGACGATGGGGAAGAGGACCCTTTTGGCTTCGATCGTATGCCTGAGCATGGCAGCTTCAGGCGTCCAGCCGGAAAGGATAATATCCTTGGGGCCTGTCCTTACAGAATCCCTTTTCCTCTTAGGGGCAGGGGATAGGGTCGTGGGGGTGACAGTATACTGCAAGAGGCCACCCGAGGCTCGAAAGAAGGAGAAGGTGGGCACGGTGATGGAAGTGGACGTGGAGAAGATCGTCGGCCTTAAGCCGGATCTGGTCCTGGCCACATCCTTGACGGACCCTAAGGATGTGGAAAAGTTGAAGGACTTGGGGATAAATGTGATCACATTTCCAAACCCTAAAAGCTTCTCCCAGATATGCGAACAGTTCCTGAAGCTCGGCAGGCTCGTGGGAAGGGAAAGGGAGGCTCAGGACATCGTAAGGAAAGCCCGGGCCCAGGTGGATTCCATAGCCAAGATCGTGGAAGGCCTGCCCAAGCCCAAGGTCTTCGTCCAGGTGGGGGCGAAGCCGCTTTTCACGATAACGAAAGGTTCCTTCATCGACGATTTTATCAAACTTGCGGGGGGGAAGAACATCGCCGAAGACGCCAAAACCGGCCTTTACAGCAGGGAGAAGGTGCTCCAGGCCAACCCGGATGTGATCATAATAACGACCATGGGGATCGTGGGCGAAGAGGAGAAGAGGACCTGGCATAAGTACAAGACACTCAGTGCTGTAAAGAACAACAGAATTTATGTGGTGGACTCCTACGCCCTCTGCAGCCCCACCCCGCTCACCTTCGCTGAGACCCTGAAGGAGCTGGCAGAACTTCTCCACCCGGAGATAGGAAGATGATGCCCATCTTCGAACACGGGGGCGAGCTCGAAAAGCTCGAGAGGCTCGGAATATCCCCCGAAAATTTGATAGATTTCAGCGTGAACTTAAATCCCCTCGGACCTCCCGAGGAGCTGCTCCGGACTTTGAGGGAGCGCATATCCGAAATCGCTCTCTATCCCGAACCCCGTTCCGAGGCTTTGGTGGCCAAGCTCTCCGAGAAGCTCAAAGTTCCCCGGGGGAACCTCGTGGTCTCGAACGGCTCGAACCAGCTCATATACGCAGTATACAGGGCCTTAAGGCCTGGAAGGGTCCTCATCCTCCAGCCGACCTTTTCGGAATACCGGAAGGCGGCAGCCCTTTGTGGGACTTACGTTATAGATTTCGTCCTGAGTCCCGAGGATGGATTCTCCGTCCCCCTTGAGGAGCTCCACAAGGCTCTGGAGTCCTCCGACCTCGCCTTCATATGCAATCCCAACAACCCCACCGGAAGCCTCCTGGAGAGGGAACTGCTGCTTGCCCTCGTACGGAGGTTTCCTGATACCACCTTCGTCGTGGATGAGGCGTTCTCGGATTTCTCGGATGTGCCCTCCTCCGTCGTCGGAAACGTCCTCGAATTTGAAAACCTCGTAGTTTTGAGGTCGTTCACGAAGATCTTTTCCATCCCGGGGCTCAGACTGGGATATGCTGCGGCGGGCGAAAACGTAGCTTCCGCCCTAAGGGAGCAGATAGAACCTTGGTCGGTCAACAGACTTTCCCAGCTTGCAGGAGAAATCGTGCTCGAATTCGAACGGTTCGTGGAGCAAACCAGGGGCTTCATCTCCGAAGAGAGGGATTTCCTCTTCTCCGGCATCTCGAAGGTAGAAGGTCTTTCTCCCTTCCCGTCCCACGCCAACTTCCTGCTGGTACGATGTGAGGCCCTTGGAGCCTCCTCGCTTCAGGCCCGCCTTCTGGAAAAGGGGATCTTCGTAAGGGATTGTTCAAACTTCGTGGGGTTGGACGGACACTTCTTCAGGGTGGCCGTAAGAAAAAGGGAGGAGAACGAAAGGCTCATCTCGGCTTTGTCGGAGGTCGCAGATGGGAGCGAAAGCCCTCATGGTCCAGGGCACGGGCTCGCACGTCGGCAAGAGCCTGATAACCACTGCATTGTGCAGGATATTCTATCAGGACGGATTTAAGGTCGCGCCGTTCAAGGCTCAGAACATGTCCCTCAACTCCTGCGCCACGCCGGACGGGAGGGAGATAGGCAGGGCCCAGGCGGTCCAGGCGGAGGCCTGCGGCATAGCCCCCACATCCGATATGAATCCTGTGCTGCTCAAGCCCATGGGGGACTCCGGATGTCAGGTCGTGCTCCAGGGAAGGCCGTATATGAACCTATCTGCGAAAAGATATTACGACTTAAAGGAAACCCTTTGGAAGGTGGTATGCGAGTCCTTCGAGAGGCTGAGGGAAAATTACGATGTGATCGTGATGGAGGGGGCCGGAAGCCCTGCGGAGGTAAATTTAAGGGAAAACGATATAGTGAACATGAGGATGGCCAAACACGCAGAAGCTCCCGTGCTCCTGATAGGGGACATAGACAGGGGCGGCGTCTTCGCATGGATAGTGGGGACCCTGGAACTCCTTCAAGACGACGAGAGGAAGCTTGTAAGGGGCATCCTGATAAACAAGTTCAGGGGGGACATCTCCCTCCTGAGGCCGGGGCTCAAGTTCCTGGAGGAAAGGACGGGAAGGCCGGTCGTGGGCGTGATACCCTACATAAACGATCTAAAGGTGCAGGAGGAGGATTCGGTCGCTTTGGAAGGGTTCAGGAAGAGGGATGCCGAGGTAAAGGTCGCAGTCGTGAGGCTTCCGAGGATCTCCAACTTCACGGACTTCGATCCGCTCCTGTCCGAGAAGGACGTCTCCCTCAGGTATGTGACCTCGCCGGAGGAGCTGGAAGGTGCCGATATGATCGTGATCCCCGGCACGAAGAACACCATATACGACCTGCTCTTCCTCAAAGAAAGCGGGCTTTCCGAGAAGATAATTGAGAAGAGGAAAAGGGGAACGATGGTGATCGGGATCTGCGGCGGGTTCCAGATGCTCGGGAAGGAGATAAGGGACCCGTATGGGGTAGAATCGGAGCGAAGAGCAGAGCCAGGGCTCGGGCTTTTGGACGTCGAGACGACGTTTACGAGGGAGAAGGCCACATATCGTGCGAAGGCGAAGGTTATAAAGGGGACGCCCTACTTAGAGGAGGGGGAAGTCCTGGAGGGCTACGAGATACACATGGGTCGGACGAAAGCGGAAGGCTACATATTCGAGCTTACGAGGGAATCGGGAAGGAAGACCTTCGATGGCGTAGCTTCCGAGGACGGTATGGTCTTCGGCACGTACCTACACGGAATATTTGAGAACAACGCCTTCAGGAGGAGGCTCCTGAACTCCGTGAGGAAGAAGAAGGGACTCTCCGAGCTTCCTCCCCGCGACGTGGACCCGATCTTGGAGAGACAGAGGGAATACGACAGGATAGCGGACGTAGTCAGAGGCAACATCGACATGGACTTCATATATGGGCTGTTGGGCGTATAGCATCCGACGGGAGGAGAAATGAAAAGGGGTCTGATACAGGTTTACACCGGCGATGGGAAGGGAAAGACCACCGCAAGCGTGGGCTTGGCCGTAAGGTGCGTGGGACATGGGCTTAAGGTCTGCTTCATCACTTTCCACAAGGACCCCGAAAGGTGGGGATACGGGGAGCTGGAGGTCCTCAGGAGGCTCGGGGTCGACGTCTTCACGTTCGCAGAAAGACATCCGGGCTTCGAGGAGGCAGGCTTCGAGGAACTGAGAGGGGAGTGCCTCAGGGGGTTAGAATTCGCAAGGGAAGCTATGGGAAGGTACGATGTTGTGATATTGGACGAGATAAACGTATCCCTGAGGGACGGCTTCTTGAAGGAAGATGAAGTGGTATCCCTGCTCGGGGAGAAGCCCGAGGGGACGGAGCTCGTGCTCACCGGCAGGGGGGCTACAAGGAGGATAATGGATATGGCTGACCTCGTAAGCGAGGTGAGGAACGTAAAACATCCCTACCGTAAAGGGATACCTGCGAGGAAGGGAATTGAATTCTAAGCTCGTACGCTGGGCGCTCTCTGCGTTCGTCCTGTTCGGAGCCCTGATGTTGGCAGGGGCCCTATCCCTCTGCGTGGGTTCGGTTGGGATCCCCCTTAAAAGGCTCCTTTGTCTTCCCTTCGAGGGCAGGGGCTCGGTGGAGTACTCCATACTCTTCGACGTCCGCCTCCCCAGGCTCCTTCTGGGGATAGGTGTGGGAGGGGCGCTCGCCATCTCGGGCGTCGTGCTTCAGGGGATGTTCAGGAATCCCCTCGTGGAACCTTACACTTTGGGGATATCGGGGGGAGCAGCCCTAGGGGTATCCCTGAACGTAGCCCTCAGGATGTACAGGGACGTGGGCACAGTCTCCATCCCTTTAAGCGGCTTCTTGGGCGCTATGGGCACGGTGCTGCTCGTCTACCTCCTCGGCACGAGGAGGGGGAGGATGGGCCTCCAGAGGCTCCTGCTTACAGGTGTCATGATAAGCTTCATATGTTCCTCGGCGATCATGCTCATAATGGCGGTCTCCAAGGCCGAGGACCTCCACGGGATAATATTCTGGATGATGGGCTCGCTCGAGGAGCCTCACGGATGGCTCATAAAGCTCGTGCTTGTTACATCGCTCTGCGGGCTTTTGACTTCGTACCTGTTCGCTATCGACCTGAACGCCCTCTCCCTCGGGGAGGAGGAGGCAGCACACCTCGGGGTGAAGGTGGAGAGGGCCAAGAGGGCGCTCTTTATCCTGGCCTCCCTCCTTACGGGCTTCAGCGTGAGTGCGGCAGGGATCATAGGCTTCGTGGGACTCGTGGTCCCACATTTCGTGAGGATGTTCGTAGGAGGTGACCACAGGATACTGCTTCCCGCCTCCTACCTTGCGGGGAGCACCTTCCTCGTGCTCTGCGACACATTGGCGAGGACCATAATAGCCCCTCTGGAGCTTCCCATAGGGGTGATAACGGGGATCGTCGGTGGGAGCCTGTTCGTATACGCCCTGAGCAAGAGGAAGTATGAGTTCTGAGGTGCTGAAGGTAGACGATCTCACCTGCGGTTACGGCGACAGGCCCGTCCTGAAGGGCCTGAGCTTTTCCGTCGAGGACGGGGAACTCCTTGGGGTGATAGGCCCCAACGGCTCAGGTAAGACCACCCTCGTCAGGGCCCTCACGAAGATATTGGAGCCTATGGACGGAAGGATATTACTGGAAGGGAGGGACATAAAAGAGATGGACCTTTCGGAGCTGGCCCGCAGGATCGCCGTGGTCTCCCAGAACCCGGAGGGGGGTTCCTGGATGACCGTGGAGGAGTTCGTCCTGTTAGGCAGGGTGCCGCACAGAAGGAAGTTTCAACTTCTGGAGACGAAGCACGACGAGGAGGTCGCCGAAAGGGCGATGGCCCTCACCGGGACCCTGGGACTTAAGGGGAGGCTCCTTAAAGAACTAAGCGGAGGAGAAAGACAGCTCGTATCCATAGCTAAGGCCCTCTGTCAGGAGCCGAAACTCCTGCTGCTGGACGAACCGACCGCCCACCTGGACATAGCCCATCAGGTCCGGGTGCTGGACCTCATCAAGAAGCTGAACAGGGACGACGGCCTTACGGCCATAACGGTCCTGCACGACCTGAACCTCGCAGGAGAATACTGCGACAGGCTCCTGCTCCTTAAGGACGGGAAGCTGTGCAGGACGGGCCTTCCCGAGGAGGTGCTGGACCCACGGGTGATAGAGGATGCCTACGGGGTAAAGGTGGTGGTGGGAAGGAACCCTGCCTCGTCAAAGCCTTATGTGTTCCCGATTCCAAACGCTAAATGATCCTCGGCCTTGTCGACGATCCGGGAATTGGTTATATTA